>CAXAFJ010000011.1:0-47174 GCA_963968025.1 uncultured Pseudomonadales bacterium
TATAGACAGCCTGAGCCAATAGACAGCCTGAGCGCATAAACAGCCTGAGCCAATAAGCGGCAGGCTGGCTATGCTGCTAAACTCAGCAAAACACCCGCTGGAAAAACCATGCCACAACTAATCACCGCCTGCCCTCACTGCGCCACCAAGTTTCGCCTAACCCTCGAACAGCTGGAGATGGCCGACGGCATGGTGCGCTGCGGGAAATGCATTAATTTTTTTAATGCCAATGAGAACGGTGTTATTGCAGATAGCTTGGGGAAAGATGGCCCGGATGCTGAGAACTCGGATGCTGAGAATGCTCATACAGTAACGAAAGAGGCGCCTGACCAATTCGAAGAAGCGACTCAACTGCCAGCCATGACCGAACTACTACACAATGAATTTGGCACTGAGCAGCCACCACTACAAGACAAAAAATCCAAGCCAATTTTAGCCAAACTACTGCTAATTCTCGCCGGAGCAATATTGCTGGCGGCACAATACAGTTACTTCTTCAGCCGGGAATTAAGCCAGACCGAGGCCTACCGCAAACCCTTGGTCAGCTTTTGCCATTACCTCGACTGCACAGTGGAACCGTTCCAAGATATTGACCGGCTCGCGGTGAAGCAGTTTATGGTCCACTCCCACCCCAGCCAACCTGGCGCACTAACGGTGGACCTGATAATCGAGAACCGCGGACTCTTCGATCAGCCCTTCCCCAAGATTGCTCTGCGCTTTTCCGATATGCAAAATCAAGCTGTCGCCGAGCGCCGGTTTGCAGCCAGTGAATACTTACCCTACAACTCACAGAACCTTGTAGCAAAGCCTAAATTGATTCCCAGCGGCAAGCAGAGCCGGGTCAATTTCAGTCTCCTGGACCCCGGCGTCAGCGCGATTAATTATTCCGTTAGGCTGCAAGAATAATAAATCTATGTTTTTTTAATTGATCACTTTTTAATCAGCTAACCAAAGGGTATCATTGTCACCCTTAAAGCGCAGACCCTTTATCTCGAGGCGAATTTGTTCAATATCGGCCCCTATCAGATCAATCGAAAGACAGTTTTGGCACCTATGGCGGGTGTAACCGACCTGCCCTTTCGCCAGCTCTGCCGTGAGATGGGCGCAGGTATGGTGGTATCGGAGATGGTCGCCGCAGACCCCAGCACCTGGTCGAGTAGAAAATCTAAACTGCGTATTCAATTCGCCGATGAACCGGCACCGCGATCGGTTCAAATTGCCGGCTATGACCCATTAATGATGGCTGAAGCCGCGCGCTTTAATGTTCAGCAAGGCGCTGAAATCATTGATATCAATATGGGTTGCCCAGCCAAAAAAGTTCTCAAGAAAGCCGCCGGATCGGCATTGCTGCAACACCCGGATCTGGTGCAGGATATTCTTCGCGCCGTGGTCGACAGTGTCGATGTGCCAGTGACCTTAAAAATTCGTACCGGCTGGGATCGTCAAAATCGTAATGCTGTGACCATTGCCAAGATAGCCGAAGATGCTGGCATTGCCGCTCTCGCAATTCACGGACGCACCCGGGCCTGTCGCTTTGTCAAAGAAGTGGAATACGACACCATCGCCAATGTTGTCTCGGCGCTGTCGATTCCGGTTATCGCCAATGGCGATATCACTACACCGGAAAAAGCCCTCAGTGTTTTACAACATACCGGCGCCGCCGCTGTGATGATTGGTCGCGGAGCCCAGGGCAATCCTTGGATATTCGATCAGATAAACCATTTTCTTGAGCACGGCGAAGCGGCAGCTAAGCCCTCCACCGAAGAAATTGGTCTGGTGGTCTGTCGCCACCTGCTGGCACTACATGAATTCTATGGTGCCTATGCCGGGGTAAAAATTGCCCGCAAGCATATTGGCTGGTACTTCAGCGTGCTGCCCGGTGGAAAAGAATTTGCCCGCCACTTCAATAAAATCGAAGATCATCTTGAGCAGCAACATCTGCTGCAACAGTTCTTTCAGCAACCCCATATTTTTCAGGAATTAGCCGCATGAAGTATGCACAGACCGGTACCGGCTCGGCACCCAAAGAGCCGACCAGTAAACAGCAGTCTCTGCAGCAGAGTGTTACCGAAGCCATGCAGCGCTATTTTTCCGATCTCGACGGTCAGGCAACTCACGATCTCTATGACATCGTGATGGCCGAGGTGGAGCCGCCACTGCTCAAAGCGGTGATGGCCTACACCAGACAAAATCAAAGTAGGGCCGCTGAGACTCTCGGCTTAAATCGCGGCACGCTGCGTAAAAAATTAAAACAATACGACCTTCTGTAATCTTCCTTGAGGACTCTATGAGCGACCTGAAAAAAGTTTCACGCGCCTTAATCAGCGTTTCTGACAAAACCGGCATTGTCGACTTTGCCCGTGCACTCACCGCACATGGTGTTGAAATACTCTCCACTGGCGGCACCTTTCGCCTGCTGAGAGAGAACCATATAGCGGCGACCGAAGTATCGGATTACACCGGTTTTCCCGAAATGATGGACGGTCGCGTGAAGACTCTGCACCCGAAAGTTCACGGCGGTATTCTCGGACGTCGCGGTACCGACGATGAAGTGATGGCAGAGCATGGTATCAAGCCAATCGATATGGTGGTGGTCAATCTCTACCCCTTCGCCGCAACTGTTGCCGACCCCAATTGCACATTGCCAACTGCGATTGAGAATATTGATATCGGCGGCCCAACGATGGTTCGCTCAGCGGCCAAGAATCACAAAGACGTGGCCATAGTGGTTAACGCCGACGACTACCAAGCCGTGATAGACGAGATGTCTGCCAACGACGGCCAGCTGGATTACAGTTCGCGCTATCAGCTGATGGTGAGAGCCTTTGAGCACACGGCGGCTTACGACGGCATGATTGCCAACTACTTTGGCGCTCGAGATATCGACAACCAGGCACGCAATTTCTCTGACACTTTTAACGTGCAGTACTACAAGACTCAAGAGATGCGCTACGGTGAGAACCCGCACCAGAAAGCGGCTTTTTATGTTGAAGCCAATCCCACTGAAGCCAGTGTCGCCACCGCCAAGCAGTTGCAGGGTAAAGAATTATCCTTTAACAATATTGCCGATACCGATGCAGCCCTGGAATGTGTAAAGCAGTTTGATCAGCCGGCCTGCGTTATCGTTAAGCACGCTAATCCCTGCGGTGTTGCCGTGGCGACCGATATCAATCTGGCTTACCAGCTGGCTTTTGCCACGGACCCCGAATCCTCTTTTGGCGGCATTATCGCTTTTAACCGCGAGTTGGATGCCACTACTGCCGCGGATATCTGCGAGAAGCAATTTGTTGAAGTGATTATTGCACCTTCAGTGTCTGCCGAAGCGGTTGCTGTGATCACCGCGAAGAAAAATGTGCGACTACTGGAGTGCGGTACCTGGGGTACTGAGCGACCACAGGACTTTGACTACAAACGTGTTAATGGCGGCCTGTTAATTCAGGATCGCGATAACGGCATGGTTGCAGAGAAAGACCTGAAAGTCGTCAGTGATCGCGTACCGAGCAATGATGAAATGGCCGATATGATGTTTGCTTGGAAAGTGGCCAAGATGGTCAAATCAAACGCGATTATTTATGCCAAAGACAACCGCACTGTAGGTGTTGGCGCGGGTCAGATGAGTCGTATTAATTCGGCGCGTATCGCTGGTATTAAGGCTGAGCATGCAGGGCTTGAAGTGGCAGGTGCGGTGATGGCATCAGACGCTTTCTTCCCCTTCCGTGACGGTATTGATAATGCTGCCGCTGCGGGTATTAGCTGTGTGATTCAGCCCGGTGGTTCAATGCGTGATGATGAAGTGGTTGCCGCTGCAAACGAACATGGCATGGCGATGGTCTTTACCGGCATGCGTCACTTTCGGCACTAGTACGCTGGTTATTTTGTCTTTTGACGGGGTTAAAAATGTACTCAGTCGGTCGCTTATAAACATAAGCTTCTTCCTGAGTGCATTTTTGCCTTGCCAGAAAACACAGTCCCGGCCCCTGCCCTTGCAAGTACCTAACCAATAGATAAATTTGCAGCCAGAAAAATATTTTTATCTTTAAAGCACATCATTCTTGGTCATTTTAAAGGCCGCCAAAGCTCTCTCTCGAGACTCTTTGATATCGATAATCGGCGCTGGATAGTCAGTGCCAATTGCTACTCCCGCCGCAGCCAAAACCTCCGCCGGTGCCAACCAGGGCGCATGAATATACTTGGCCGGCATCTCCGCTAACTCGGGAACATGGCGACGAATATAGTCACCCTGTTTATCAAATTTTTCACTCTGAGTTATGGGGTTAAAGATCCGAAAAAATGGCGCTGCATCAGCACCGCAACCGGCGATCCACTGCCAGCTGGCACTGTTGGCCGCCAGATCCGCATCCACTAGACAGTCCCAGAACCAACGCTCACCGCTGTGCCAGTGAATCAGCAAATTCTTCACCATAAATGAACCCACCACCATGCGCACCCGGTTGTGCATATAGCCAGTGTCATAGAGTTCACGCATGCCAGCATCCACTAAGGGGTAACCGGTTTTACCTTTCTGCCAGGCCTTGAGCTCTTTATCGGTGTTGGCGGCCCAAGGGAAAACATTAAAGCGTTGCTGCAAATTGTCGGTGGGCAATTTGGGGAAATGGTAGAGCAGATAGTAGGAGAACTCACGCCATCCCAGCTCGCTTAAAAACGTATCCAGATTACTTTCATTGTCGATTAACGCCGCCGCATCATTGGCGGCATACCAGGCGGTATTCACCGACATCTGACCAAAGTGAAAATAGGGCGACAGGCGTGAGACATTTTTCTTATTGGGGAAGTTGCGGCCCTCGCGATAATCTTGAATGCCATTAAAGACAAAATCATCCAGACGATCTTTGGCACCGTCTTCACTGATATCCCAGTCACCGTGGAGCTTTTTGTCCCAGCCGATAGTCGGCAACAGGGACAGGTCTTCGACAGCTAAACGGTTATCCGTCTTAACCAAATTCATATTCGTCGGCACAGGCAGTGGCTTTCTCGGCGCGACCTTTTGCAGACAGCCTCTGCGGTAATAGGGAGTGAACACCTTGTAGGGGGTGCCATCTTTTTTCAGTACCTGCCAAGGCTCCCAAAGCAGAGAACCATTGAAGCTCTGCACGTCGAGCCCCGCCTCTTTAAGGCTGGTCTTGATAGTCGCATCGCGGTCAATACTGCGGGGCTCATAACAGCGATTCCAATAAATCGCTTTGGCTGACGATTCGGTACTTAAATCCGAGAGAATTGTCAGGGCATCGCCAGTGTAAATATTCAACTTGCCGCCAAGGCTTTTATCTAGGGATATCAGGGCATGGTGCAACCACCAGCGGCTGGCGCCACCGAGAGTCCAATCCTGCTCGCTGTTCTCATCAAAGATAAACACCGGAATAACCGCGCCAGATTCACAGGCAGCAGCCAGTGCGGGATTGTCGGCAAGGCGAAGGTCATGGCGAAACCAGTAGATAGTGGGCTGAGTGATAGGAATGTCCTTTATTTTTAATGATTTGTTTACGGTTGGCAACCGCAGAGTAGATCCTCTTATGGGGGAATTAACTCAGGCCCCTATTACAGCATATTTACAGGTTTACTCTGCTACAATCTGCGCCATTATTTTTTCACTTTGGATTTAGACAAATGAATGTATTGGTTATTGGCTCAGGTGGTCGCGAACACGCTCTGGCATGGAAAGCCGCTCAGAGTAGCGATGTGGAAACTGTCTATGTGGCACCGGGCAATGCCGGTAGCGCCACAGAAGCCAAGGTGGAAAATATTGCCCTGGGGATAGATGATTTTGCGGCGCTGGCTGATTTCGCCACCAACAACAATGTTGGCCTGACCATCGTTGGTCCTGAGCAGCCACTGGTTGACGGTATTGTCGACTTCTTTAACCAGCGTCAGCTGCCAATATTTGGCCCTTCAAAAGGTGCTGCCCAGCTTGAGGGCTCCAAAGCCTTCACCAAAGATTTCCTGTTGCGTCAGAATATTCCCACCGGCTTTTATCAGAACTTTACTGATATCGATGAAGCTATGGCTTACCTGCACAGGGTCGGCGCGCCAATTGTAATTAAAGCCGATGGTTTGGCCGCCGGTAAAGGTGTGATTGTGGCCATGACATTGGCTGAAGCGGAAGCGGCGGTGAAAGATATGCTCGCCGGAAATGCCTTTGGCGAAGCCGGACACCGGGTGGTTATTGAAGAATTTCTCGACGGCGAAGAAGCTAGCTTTATTGTTATGGTTGATGGCAAGAATGTGCTGCCAATGGCCACTAGTCAGGACCACAAGCGCGCCAGCGATGGCGACATCGGACCCAATACCGGCGGTATGGGCGCCTATTCCCCCGCGCCGGTTGTAGACGATGTGATTTACCAGCGGGTGATGGACGAAGTAATTTATCCCACGGTTAAAGGTATGGCCGACGAAGGTAATGATTACACCGGCTTTCTCTACGCTGGCCTGATGATTATGGCCGATGGTACGCCCAAGGTAATTGAATATAACTGTCGCTTTGGCGATCCCGAGACGCAGCCTATTTTAATGCGTTTGAAGTCCGACTTGGTCAGCCACTGCCTAGCGGCACTGAATGGCACGCTGGACACTGAACAGGCTAACTGGGATCCACGTCCGGCAGTGGGTGTTGTGCTGGCGGCTGGCGGCTATCCCGGCAGCTATACAAAAAGCGACGCAATAACCGGGCTCGACCATCTGGCAACTGCCAGCGCCAAAGTCTTTCACGCCGGTACCGCGATTAAAGACGATCAGGTTGTTACCAATGGTGGCCGTGTACTCTGCGCCACCGCCCTGGGCAATACGGTCGCTGACGCTCAGCGGGCGGCCTACGAGCTGGCGGCAGGCATAGAGTTTAACGGTGTTTATAAGCGCTCGGATATTGCCTGGCGCGCCATAGAGCGCGAGCAACAGGGTTAGCAGTGGCATGACTTTATGGCAGCAGTTCCTCAGCGTCGAGATTGAGTTCCATTCATTTGGAGCCCAGCACCTCGGCGCCCTGACAGTATTTGCACTCTGCATGCTGGCAACGGTCTGGTGTATTCGCAATTTTGATCAGCGACAAAATCTGCTCTTTAGCCGATGGATATCGATCTTCTTAGTGATTACCGTAGTCATCTTTAGCGCCATCAAGATTTACTTTAACCGCTTTAACCTACTCATTGATCTGCCCATATCCCTATGCAATCTTTTTGCTGTATTGGCGCCACTGCTATTTTGGCGTCCCAATCAGCGCCGCCTTGAAGTGATCTATTTTCTGGTAATGGCCGGTACACTGCAGGCGATGCTGACGCCCGATCTCTATGTGGGTTTCCCCAGCAATGAGTTTTTTAAGTACTGGATTGTCCACGGCGGTCTGGTAGTACTGGTGATACACAACATCTTTGCCTTTCAGATGTATCCGCGCTTTAAGGGCGTAGTGATTACCTTTGCCTGGGTGAATGTTTATTCGGCAGCGCTCTATGGACTTAACCTGCTGATGGACGCGAACTACTTTTATTTGGTGCACAAGCCAGGCAATGCCTCGATTCTTGATTTGCTTGGACCCTGGCCGCTGTATATTTTGGTTGCCGAGTTGGTGGCTATGGTGTTCTTTGCGCTGTTTTACCTACCCTTTTTCTTTATCAACAAGACTGATCAGCCAGCCAGGGCGTAACAATAGACAAGCGCAGCCAAAGTCACTACAGTTCTGAAGGGTCTCTAGCGTTGATGAGACCGATAGCCTTTTTTCAAAACCGATAGAAGACCGATTATGTCCCAGTCAAAACCCAGACTCTCTGCATTTGACCAGTTTATTGTCCAGGCGGATCAAGCCCTGCGTACAGTTGTTGGCAGCGCGCCAAGACCACAGCGCGGCTCGCCAGCCGAAGGTGCCTCAGAGGGTAATTTGTCTGAACAGGAACGCAAACATGCCGCCGGTCTAATGCGGGTTAATCATGCCGGGGAGATCTGTGCTCAGGCGCTCTATCAGGGTCAGGCACTGACCGCGAAGCTGCCTGAAGTGGGCCAGCAGATGGAAGAGGCGGCCGCCGAAGAGATTGATCATTTGGCTTGGTGCGAAGAGCGCATTGATCAGCTCTACGGCCGAACCAGTCTATTAAATCCAGTTTGGTATGCTGCGTCTTTTGGCCTTGGGGCAGTAGCCGGGTTGATCAGCGACAAGCTAAGTCTTGGATTCGTGGCCGCCACCGAAGAGCAGGTCTGTAATCATCTGCAAGAACATTTAGACAAGCTGCCTGATGATGATCACAAGAGCCGCGCAGTGATTGAACAGATGCTGGTGGATGAAAAACATCATGCAGAAAGCGCATTAGATGCCGGCGGCTACCCTTTCCCAAAACCAGTGAAAAAACTCATGACGTTGGTTTCCGGCGCCATGACGGCGAGCAGCTACAGACTCTAGTGAGTCAAACTGCCCCTTCAATCAAATAACATTGACTGAGGCTCGTGGGGGTTTTCCATATCCCGCGCCAGATCGACAATTTTCTCCGACAACCAGCTGTGAATAGGCGAACCCAAGGTGCGCTTATGTTGCAATAGCACCAGGGGAACGGTTCCCTCGTGGGGAAGATCATCGGGATAGGCCTTGGTGACGATCCGGTAGAGCTCCCGCTCCATGCCAGAACCAAATTTCGCCGACACCATCAAACAATCCGATGCACATATCGTTTCAATTGCTGTCATCAGCTGATTAGTCACCATTGCTTTAGAACGGCTGCGCCCCTGCTCTCGCAATGCGCGATCAAATCGAGCATCGGTGCGGGCGCTAACCCGCTTGGCAATCAGCAAGTAATACTGCACATAGGGATACTGCAGAATCTCATCCAGGGTTATGCGGCTCTGTTTGGCCAGGGGGTGACCCTCACGCATCCAGATCGAGGGGCTAAAAATAGCCAGGTGACGAGTAGTCACCTCAGTGGTGATCTCTCTTTTTATATCAATAGCAAAATCCAGTACCCCCGCCGATAACTCCCCCACCACCGAATCGGTCTCACTGGAGATCGACAGAATCACTCCTGGAGCATACTTGTTTAACAGCGCGGTCAACTGTGAGGCCAGTGAGATAGCAATAAATTCAGGTATGGCAATGGTGATTTCGCCAACATAGGTGGCTGGATCAAACTCCCCATCGGTGACCATATCGAGAATGCCATCCAACAGCATGGGCAACCGGAGCTGCAGCTCCTGAGCTTTGGGGGTGGGAATTAAGATATTGCCGGTACGTGTAAACAGGGGGTCATCGAGCTGCTGACGCAGGCGCTGCAACACTCGACTCATGGCTGGCTGAGTAATAAAGAGCCGTTGCGCGGCGCGGGTAACGCTTTTTTCTTCCAGCAAAGCCTGAAGGGCAACCAGCAAATTGAGGTCGAGGCGTGACAGTTTTTGCAAATTCATGGGCTATCCTCTAGTCATTACATTTTGGTATATAAATAATGCAAACAATGCATTTGGATTATGACATGGCTGTGCGTATATTCACACCCATAGAGCGATTTGCTCATAAACACCCACGGAGATAGACCATGACACTCGTATACATACTGATCGGATTCACTGGATTAGCGGGTGCTGCAATTGCGAAAGATGACTTCGCGAACGTTAAAGCACCAAAATTCACTACTTCTGATAAGACGCTGACACAGTAAATCAGCGGCTTTGTACCAAACCCCTCTTAATCCTTGCTATAGGATTCTTTTATAGGGGCCCACCTTTGGGCCCCTTTTTTTTATCTCGAGAAAAGCGCCCGGCCTGCCCGCCATGCGTGCTGAGAAGATCAAAAAGCCTTTCCCGCAACCTATAGAGCAAGCCCATTACAAAATGGTATGACTATAATGCAAACAATGCATTTGCAGTATGGGACGTAGGTTTCTACTATACGGTTATTGAAGTTGTACAGAGTTTAGACGATTTGCTGGTTAGCAGGTCTGACGCCATTTTACCCCTACCCCTTCCTTTGAGACTTTCTCAGGATTTTTAGGAGCCTACCTTTAGGCTCCTTTTTTTTGCCTATAATTTAGAGAAAAAGCCCTTCAATAAACAGCTAAGTTAGGCCTCTATCAGCTCATAGCTATGGCTCATCTCAACCCCAGCAGCGCCGAGCATAATCGACGCCGAACAATACTTCTCCGCCGACAGTTCCACAGCACGCTTAACCTGTGCCTCTTTAAGGTTGATTCCAGTCACCAAGAAGCGAAGATGGATCTTGCTAAACACCGCTGGCACCGCATCAACTCGCTCGGCCTCGACCTCTGTTCGACAATCGGTTACCTGCTGACGGCTCTTGGTCAGCATGCTCATGACATCAAATGAGGCGCAGCCACCCAGACCCAACAACAGCATCTCCATCGGGCGAACACCCATATTGCGCCCCCCCTGACTTTCGGTACCGTCCATCACCACAGCGTGGCCACTGCCCGATTCGCCGAGAAACATTACGCCGTCTACCCACTTAATTGTCGCCTTCATAACTAGCCTCATTTTCGGAAGCGCAAAGATTACCATAGGGTCAGAGCAAATTTTACTCGTGTGAACTTTTTTTTGACTACTATTAGATTCAGGAGTCGCAGATATACAGTATATAAAGCGGCATGTGGCTAAACGTGTAAATGGAGAGACAAATTGGCGCCTGCACCCCTGACACCACATATTGAAAATGTGGAAGAGTTTTTATCCCACTGCCACAGACGCCGCTATCCGGCGAAAAGTACCATCATCTACGCCGGTGACCATGGAGATACCCTGTATTACATTATTAAGGGTTCGGTCACGGTGATAATTGAAGACGATAGCGACGGCAAAGAGATTATTCTCGCCTACCTCAACCCCGGTGATTTTTTCGGTGAGATGGGCCTCTTCGACCAGGAGCATCGGAGCACCTGGATCCGCACTAAAACCGAATGTGAAGTGAGGGAAATCAGCTACGCCAAATTTATTGAGCTGAGCCATAAACATCCCGCATTTCTCTTCGCCATCAGCAAGCAAGTTGCCCAACGACTCAGAGATACCACCCGCAAAGTGAGGGATTTGGCGTTTCTCGATGTCACCGGCCGAGTGGCGCGAACACCGTTAGATCTGTGTAAAGAACCCGACGCCATGACTCACCCGGACGGCATGCAAATTAAGATTACCCGCCAGGAAATCGGGCGCATAGTCGGCTGTTCGAGAGAGATGGTTGGCCGTGTGCTCAAAGAGCTTGAGACCCAGGGGTTAGTTTCCGTGTCGGGCAAAACGATGGTGGTGTTTGGTACTCGTTAACCAAACATCTCCGCCAGTCGCTGGCCCGGATCTTCGCTGCGCATAAAGGCCTCACCCACCAAAAAGCTGTTCACATTGTGAGCGCGCATGGCGGCGACATCCTCGGCGCTATGTATGCCACTCTCAGTGATGACAATTTTGCCAGCAGGAATTTTGTCGAGTAGTTGGTAGCTGTTGTCGAGGGAGACTTCAAAGCTGTGTAGGTTGCGGTTATTGATGCCAACCATTGGGTTGTCCAGTTTCAGGGCGATTTCTAACTCAGCGCCATCATGTATTTCAATCAGCACATCCATTCCCAGGGATATCGCCAACTCATGGAGATGGGTTAACTGCTCTTCGCTCAGCGCCGAAACAATCAATAGAATGCAATCGGCACTCATGGCCCGAGCTTCGTACACCTGATAATCATCGACGATAAAATCTTTGCGAATAACCGGCAGTTGCGTGGCATTACGAGCCATCTGTAAATACTCATCGGCACCCTGAAAGAAATCCACATCGGTCAAAACGGACAAACAGGCTGCGCCACCCTGTTCATAGCTCTCGGCAATGGCGGCGGGATCAAAGTCTTCACGGATAACCCCTTTGCTCGGAGAGGCCTTCTTAATCTCTGCAATCACTGCAGACTGACCGGCGGCAAGTTTGGCAGCCAGTGCGGCGGCAAAGCCTCTGGGTGAATCGGCGGTCTGCGCTTTTTCAATTAGCTGGGCGATGGACACCAGGGCGCTGCGCTCGGCAATTTCTTCCTGCTTGCGGGCGAGAATCTTTTTTAAGATGGTCGGCGTGTCTGAGCTCATTTCAATTTCTCATTATTTTTTAGGCGTCTTGCTGGACCTGAGTGAAGGTCGCCAGATCAGTTAGTTTAGCCCGGGCCAGTCCTGCGCCTATGGCGTCCTGTGCCATGGCAACACCCTCTTTGATGCTATCGGCGCGACCCGCTACGTAAAGTGCGGCACCGGCATTAAGAGCGATCAGATCGGCAGCTTTGGCACCATTGTCGGTTGCCTGTTTGCCCAGGGCATCTTTAATCAACTCTAGCGACTGTTCGGCGTTATCAACAGTCAAGCCATCGAGGCTCTGGCGCTGGAGCATAAAGTCTTCGGGGGCAATGCTGTATTCACTGACAGCGCCGTCTTTGTATTCTGCCACGGCGGTGTCTGCGGCGAGACTAATCTCATCGAGGCCATCGGCGGAGTGCACCACCATAATATGCTCAGCGCCGAGACGCCCGAGCACCTCGGCCATGGGTCTGCACAGGGCCTGGTCGTAGACACCAATTAACTGTCGCATGACCCCAGCAGGATTGGTCATGGGCCCAAGAATATTAAAGATAGTCCGCAGGCCCAGCTCTCGGCGCGGGCCAATCGCATGTTTCATGGCACTGTGATGGGCCGGAGCAAACATAAAGCCAACCCCCAACTCTTGTACGCAGAGCGCCACTTGATCGGGGCTGAGATTTAAATTAACCCCAGCGGCCTCGAGCACATCGGCAGCGCCACTGTTGCTGCTCACCGAGCGATTGCCGTGTTTGGCAACAGAGCCGCCGGCCGCTGCAACCACAAAAGTTGAGGCGGTGGAGACATTAAATAAATTCGATTCATCGCCGCCGGTGCCGACTATATCCACCAGGCCCTTACCGGAAACTTTGACACCGGTCACCAGTTCACGCATTACCTCAACGGCGCCAGCGATCTCATCGATGCTCTCGCCTTTCATACGCAGGGCAACCAGAAAACCGCCGATCTGGGCTTCGGTGGCCATACCGGTCATGATCTGACGCATCACACCGCGCATCTCGCCGGCGGAAAGATTTTTCCCCAGCACGACGATTTCTAATGCTTGTTTGATATCCATGCTTATCCCTCGAGGAAATTATTCAGCAGATCGTGGCCATGCTGGGTCAATATTGATTCCGGATGAAATTGCACACCTTCGATGGGCAGGGTTTTATGGCGCACACCCATAATTTCGTCGAGACTGCCATCTTCGTTTTCAGTCCAAGCAGTGATTTCAAGACAGCTGGGCAGACTGCTCTGCTCGATCACCAGGGAGTGGTAGCGAGTGGCCTCAAAGGGATTCGTCAGTCCGGCAAACACGCCAGTATCACTGTGGTGCATGGGCGAAATTTTGCCATGCATCACCTGCTTGGCACGGATAATCTTGCCACCAAAAGCCTGGGCAATACTCTGGTGCCCAAGACAGACCCCGAGAATCGGCAGGCGACCGGCAAAGTGGGTAATCACCTCTACCGAGATACCCGCTTCATTGGGTGTACAGGGGCCAGGTGAGATAACAATTTTTTCCGGGGCCAGACGCTCAATATCGGCAATGCTGATCTCGTCATTGCGATAGACCTGAACATCGGCCTTTAGCTCGGCGAGATACTGAACAATGTTGTAGGTGAACGAGTCATAGTTATCGATCATTAATATCATTGCGACTCTCCCGAGGCTTTAGTGCAGACCATGGCGGCCGCGCGCATTAGGGCGCGGGCTTTATTATTGGTCTCTTCCCACTCCAGATCGGGAACCGAATCGGCGACTATGCCGGCACCTGCCTGAACATGCAGCAGGTTGTCTTTAATTACCGCAGTGCGGATGGCAATAGCGGTGTCCATATTGCCATTCCAGCCAATATAGCCCACTGCACCACCATAGATATTGCGCTTTACTGGCTCGAGCTCATCGATAATTTCCATGGCGCGAATTTTCGGCGCACCGCTCAGGGTACCGGCGGGCAATGTCGCTTTAAGCACTTCCAGCGCACCCATATCGTCAGTTACCTGACCCGCTACATTAGAGGTGATATGCATTACATGGGAATAGCGCTCAACGACCATCTTTTCCGTTACTACGACAGTGCCGGTTTTACTGATGCGCCCCACATCGTTGCGCCCCAGATCAATCAACATTAGGTGCTCGGCAATCTCTTTAGGATCCGCGAGCATCTCATCTTCCATAGCCTGATCTTCTTCCGCCGTTGCGCCGCGCTTGCGAGTGCCAGCAAGCGGTCGAACGGTCACTTCACCATCTTCAAGACGGGCGAGAACCTCTGGAGATGAGCCGACAATATGAAAGCCATCGAGATCGAGGAAGTACATATAGGGTGAGGGATTGAGACGGCGCAGTGCACGGTAGAGATTGATCGGCTCAGCGTGAAATGGCGCTGAGAGGCGCTGAGATGGCACCACCTGCATCACATCACCGGCCATCACATAGTCTTTGACTTTATTGACCGCGGCTTTGAAGTCCTGTTCGCCAAAGCTCGATACGAAGTCTTCTTCCGAGATACCGTCGGCGGCCATGTTCATTGGTGGCAGTTGCGGCGTTGGCTGATCCAGTTTGGCCTCAAGTTCATCGAGACGGGCCGCGGCTTTGGCCAGGGCATCTTTGTCTTTGGCATCCACATGAACCACCAACATGATGGTGCCAGAGAGGTTGTCGAAGATCGCCACCTCATCGGATGCCATCAGTAATATATCCGGCGTACCCAATTCATCGGGCGGCGCAGCTTTAGCCAATCTAGGCTCAACAAAGCGCACCGTGTCATAGCCAAAGTAGCCCACCAGGCCGCCCGTAAAGCGCGGTAGATTGGGCAGGTCGGGCATACTAAATAGCTGCCGAAAGCGCTCCACTTCACCCAGTGGATCACTGGTGTGGCGATTGACCATAGGTTTGCCGTCACGAATAATCTCGAGCTGGCTGCCAAAGACTTTGAGCACAGTCGAGGTATGCAGACCAATCAGTGAGTAACGGCCCCATTTCTCGCCGCCCTGCACTGATTCGAATAGATAGGAATTTGGCCCAAAAGCCAATTTTAGATAAACACTAAGGGGGGTTTCTAGGTCAGCCAGCACCTCACGGGTGACGGGAATACGGTTATATTCTTGACGGGCTAACTCAGCAAATTGTTCGGCGGTCATGATCGGATCCTTGTTCGTTGACAGAATGTGGCGGTGCAGGCGTCAGAGCGCCTCGGCTGCTCTAGTTGCGCCAACGCCAGGTGTGACAATTGCTGTCAAACTGTTTAGAACTCGAACCTTTCACGCACTATCTCCGAAACTTGAGCTGCTATTGTAATCAATTGCACAGTGGCGACAACCGTCAGTGCAAAAAGATTAACAATTAACCTTGCTTTATATGCGCTACCGGGACTTTTTTAGGCTGTAGGCACTGTAAGTCTTTAACTTATGCCTGCGCCAACTCACTGCGCATCTTAGCGATAACCTCAGCGTAGTCGTCAGCACCGTATATTGCCGAACCGGCAACAAAGGTGTCAGCTCCGGCCGCGGCAATCTCGCGAATATTATTGACAGTGACACCACCGTCTATTTCTAGACGAATATCATGGCCGCTGCTATCAATTAGCTTGCGTGCTTCCGCTAGCTTATCAAGAGTGGCGGGAATAAATTTCTGGCCGCCAAAGCCTGGGTTGACTGACATCAGTAATAGCATATCCATGCGGTCCATGACCCAGCGGACAGTCTCTAGGCTGGTCGCTGGATTTAATACCAGGCCGGCCTTGCAACCGAGATTGCGAATCAACTGCAGTGAGCGGTCAACATGATTGGATGCTTCCGGGTGAAAGGTAATGTAGGTCGCGCCAACATCGGCAAACATGCGGATCAGATCGTCCACCGGCTGCACCATCAGATGCACGTCGATTGGGGCGGTGACACCGTGGTCGCGCAATGCTTTACACACCATGGGGCCGATCGTCAGGTTGGGCACATAATGGTTGTCCATAACATCGAAGTGGACAACATCTGCGCCGGCTTCAAGAACCGCATCAACCTCTTCCCCAAGGCGGGCAAAGTTGGCGGAGAGTATGGATGGAGCAATCAAAAAGTCAGTCATATAACACCAGGAGTCAGTTCAGGCGCAATCATGCGGGACTTCGGTATGGGGTGCAAATACTTTGCCCATCAAAGGGGCCTGAGCTTTAAGAAAACCCAGAAAAGGAAAAAGGCCATCTGTCTCCAGATGGCCTTTTCGACGTTAAGTACTTATTGGCACTTACTAGCACTTGATTAAATGCTTAGTCATGCTTTTGCTGATTCATTTCTCTGTTTCTCTCGCGACGCTCTGGCTTCGCTGCACGGGCTTCGTCTCTGGTCAGTGAACCATCGCCGTCGCTGTCCATTTTAGAGAAACGCTCACGGCGCTTATCGGCCATTTGCTCCAACGCCTGTTCGTGCTCCTCAGTAGAAACGGCACCGTTACCATCTTTATCCGCATGCTTAAACATGCCTTTGTGGTGACCGGGCTTACCATCATGAGCACCGCCATGATGATCCGCCAGAGCCCCCAGGGAGAGCACAGACAGCAGGGTAAAAACCAGAAGATTACGCATACACTTTCCTCTCAATTAAATTAGTAGAGCCTCTTTAGTCGAGACCCTTTTAGAACAGCCTATAACGTCAGACTCTACCAATCGGTTGACACTCAAGAGTAGGCATAGTCCTTAAACTGATCGCGCAGATCTTTTTTGCTGATTTTGCCGGTTGCGGTGTGAGGAATCTCCTCGACAAATACACAGTCACCAGGTATCCACCATTTGGCAATCTTGCCCTCGAGGGAAGCCAAAATAGCCTGTTTATCAGGGCTAGATCCTTCCACAGGAATAACAATTAGCAGCGGTCGCTCGGTCCACTTCGGATCCGTCACACCAATAACTGCGGCCTCTTGAACATCTGGGTGCCCCATAGCGGCATTCTCAACATCGATAGAGCTGATCCACTCGCCACCGGATTTAATCACGTCTTTAATGCGGTCAGTAATGGTTACATAACCCTGGCCATCGATCGCGGCCATATCGCCGGTATTAAACCAGCCGTCTTCATCGACCGCGGGTTTATCGTCGAGACGGTAGTAACCGCTGCAAACCCAGGGGCCTTTTACTAGCAGCACGCCGGAGGAAGCCCCATCCCAGGGCAACTCATTGTTGTCGCCATCGACAATTTTCATTTCGACACCGAAGACTACACGGCCGGCGCGAACACGCCAGACATCCTGTTCTTCCTGGGTGCCATCCTGCATCCATTCCTGAGGTCGGTTATAGGATCCGAGGGGACTCATCTCAGTCATGCCCCAGCCCATATGGACCATAACACCGTGGCGTTCCATTTCCTGCATCAGCGACAGCGGGCAAGCAGAACCGCCAGAGACCACTGACTTAAGCGAGTCTATGGTTTTTCCGGTGGCGTTAAGGTAACCCACCAGAGCCAGCCACACAGTAGGCACGCCGAGTGAATAGTTAACTTTCTGTGAATTGATCAGATTGGTCAGTGTTTCACCGTCGGCCATTTTCGGCCCCGGGAATACTAGTTTAGCGCCAACCATTGGGCCGTTGTAGGCCGTTCCCCAGGCGTTGACGTGGAACATCGGCACGATGGGCATCACCACATCGTTTTGTGCCAGGTTCATCACATCTGGCGTCGAGCCGACAATTGAGTGCAGTACGGTACTGCGATGGCTGTAGAGAACGCCCTTCGGGTTTCCAGTGGTACCCGAGGTGTAACACATGGAGCTGGCGCTATTCTCTTCCAGTTCCGGCCAGTCAAAGCTATCTGACTCGCCTTCAATAAAGGTCTCGTAGCAGTGGGCATTTTTGAGGCTGGTCTCGGGCATATGCGCCGCATCAGTCATCACCACAAAGCCTTGAACATTGGGCAGTTTGTCTTGCAGCTGCTCCAGCAGTGGCACAAACATCGGATCGGTAAAGATAAACTTATCGTCGGCGTGATTGATAATATAGTCGATCTGCTCGGGGAACAGACGCGGATTAACCGTGTGGCAAACCTGCCCTGAACAAGAAATGGCGTAATACAGCTCAAAGTGACGGTAGTCGTTCCAGGCCAATGTGGCAATCCTGTCCCCAGACTCAAAACCCAGCTTTTGAAGTGCATTCGCCATCTTGCGCACACGGCGGAAGGCATCTTTGTAGGTATATTTATGCAGCGGGTTGTCGCCAGTTACTGAAACAATTTCGCTGTTGCCGTTAATTCGGTCAGCGTGCTTCATTATTGAGGTTATGGTCAGCTGGGAGTCCATCATTAAGCCATTCATTGGTAATTCCTTAATCTGTTTTTCTAATTTTTATTAGTGATCGAGTGGTTAAGACTAACATTGGCACAGACTGCTTAATACTACTAATCTGTGGACGGCAGGTCACCCACCCCCACTAGGGTGCAGAGTAGGCGTTGGGTTAGGATAATTAATTAGTGATTGTGAGGAATGCTGCGCAGATGGGATTCAATCTCTTCGAAATCAGGCAAGTCAAGATGCTGGCCAATGCCCTGAACAGAGTCGACGATAACCCCGACATAGACATTATTGATATCGAGTACTAAGACCCGCCGATAGCGCAAAGCGCCGCTTAAGCTGCCACCAAGAAAAGCGGCCAGATCGACAATCGGTAATAGGCGGCCTCGAACATTGGCCAGCCCTGTAACCCAGGGTTTTACCCGAGGCAATTTTGTCGCTTCGGGCAGCTCAAGTATTTCACCGACTTCATTCAATGGAATTAAATAGTCGTAGCCCAGCACGCTGAAGGCGATTAGCTTGCGTGCCTCGACTATTTGTTTCTGTGCGGGCAAGCCATAGACCGTTTCACTGAAACGGCCGGCGACGCTGCTAATGGCTGAAAAAAGTTTTTTTACTTTAGACACTGCCGGTGACCCTAATTTAAGACAGTAGTAATGGCCGAGACCAACTGCTTCTCGTCAATCGGCTTGACCAGATAGGCTTTGGCACCTTGCCGCTCGCCCCAGACCTGATCTGCCTGCTGATTTTTGGCGGTGACAATAATCACTGGGATATGTTGCGTTTCCTTGCTGCGGCTAAGCTGTCGAGTTGCTTGAAAGCCATTCAGTCCTGGCATAACAATATCCATCAATACCACATCGGGCTGCTCATCCCGGGCCAAGTTGAGGCCCTGTTCCCCAGAGTCCTCAGAGAGCACAGAAAAGCCATTGCGCTCAAGAATATTGGCCAACTTATAGGTTTCCGTCGGAGAGTCATCCACAATCAATACTTTTGCCATTTGCTAAAACCTCTAAATCCTTTAGTTAGTTTTGGGTATGTTTTTCTAGTACATCAAGTAATTCTGCGCGACCAAAAGGTTTGGTCAGATAGTCATCGGCACCGACAATGGGGCCTTTGGCCTTGTCGAAAAGTCCATCCTTGCTCGACAACATAATGACGGGAGTCGATTTGTAGTCGGGATTGTTTTTGATCAGTGCACAGGTTTGATAGCCATCGAGACGCGGCATCATAATGTCAATAAAGATAACATCGGGTCTGATATCGACGATTTTGGATAGGGAGTCAAAACCATCTGACGCTGTAGAAATGTCACAGCCAGCTTTTGCCAACAGCGTTTCTGCGGTACGTCTTATTGTATTGCTGTCATCTATGACAAGGACTTTGAGGCACTGAACTTCCATATTATCACCACTTTAAAACCACTTAACGCATTAAGTATTGCCGATGTCACTTAACTTATGGAATTTTAAACACACTTGTAATATATAATCCACCAGCCTCTAAACTTAACAATAGAATTGATTTATAGGTCACAGATTTTTTTCAGGGCATCGGCCATATCAGTTGCCACACTTAGTTATAGCGCAAATATCAACCTAAGGCTGTCATTTTATGGGCATATCGCTCGGCGTCATTATGGACCCCATCCAATCCATTTCTTTTACCAAAGATTCCACTCTGGCGATCTTGCTGGCAGCTCAGGCTCAGGGCTTTGATCTCTTCTATATGGAACAGTCTGACCTCTATATAGATAACAGTGGACCCAAGGCTCAGCTGCAGCCTTTAAAAGTATTTAATAACGCCAAAAAATGGTTCGAATTGGGAGATAGCAGAGACGCCCCTCTGGAAGAGATGGATGTCTTGATGATGCGTAAAGACCCGCCCTTCGATAGCGAGTTTATCTATTCAACCTATATTCTTGAAGCTGCGGAACGCCGGGGCTCCCTCGTGGTTAACAAGCCTCAGAGTCTGCGTGACTGCAATGAAAAGGTTTTTGCCACAGAGTTTCCCCAGTGTGTGCCGCCGCTATTAGTCAGCCGTGATCAGGCGCGACTGAAAGGCTTTTTGGCCGAGCATCAGGATGTGGTTTACAAACCACTTGATGGCATGGGCGGCACCTCGATTTTCCGCGTCAAAGAGGGGGACCAAAACCTCAATGTGATTCTCGAGACGGTGACCAAGTACGGTACCGAGACGATTATGGCGCAGAAGTTTATGCCGCAAATCAGCCAGGGAGACAAGCGTATTCTGGTAGTCGATGGTGAGATCATTCCCTTCGGCCTGGCACGAATTCCAACCGGCAGTGATTTCCGCGGCAATCTTGCAGCGGGCGGTCGCGGTGTTGTGCAGCCACTCAGTGACAGAGACCTGTGGATTGCACAGCAGATTGCGCCCACCTTAAAAGAGCGCGGACTGATCTTTGTTGGACTGGATGTGATTGGCGACTATCTCACGGAAATTAATGTCACCAGCCCCACCTGTATTCGCGAGATTGATAATGCTGAAGACACTAAGATTGGCGAGCGCCTTATAAAGGCTATACGTGCCAGACTTGATCAAAAAAATCACTAGAGCTTGAGCGATGGATATCATAGTTAATGGATAGCCTGATCGATGGCCTCTGGAATACCAGCCAAGAGCGCCTGCGCAAGACATTCTCAATGGCATTGGTAGCCCATGGCCTACTGCTGATTGGCCTGAGCTTTGCCATGTCTGCGGGCTCTCCTCCCAGCCAGTCGATGGATGTCACTCTCGCCCTGCACCAGAGCGATGAGATGCCAGATCAAGCCGAATTTATTGCCCAGAGCAATCAGCTGGGAACCGATGATCAACAGCAAATAGTGCAACCCCAAGACCCAGGGCAGCAGCTGCAAGCTGAACAGCAGCGCTCTAACCTCGCCGAGCAGATTATCTTGAGTCACAGTGGTGAGGGCAATAACGCGCAAGTGGATAGGCCCGCACAGCAAGAGCCCAGGCAAGATTCTAATTCAGATATGGGCGCCATAAAGGCAGAGCTCGAGCGTTTAAAGCAGGCCTATAGTGACCTTCCCAGGGTGCTGCGCATGACCTCGGTGTCCGCCAAGTCTGCAGATGCCGCGGCCTATATGCATTATTTCGAAGACAGGGTCGAGCAGATCGGCAATGTTAACTACCCCAGAGAAGCTCGCTCACAGGGCATTTTTGGTCAAGTGCAATTGGTTGTGGTACTGCTCGCCGATGGTCGCATTAAACGTATTGAAGTTTCTAAAGGATCGGGGTCGCGCCTGCTGGATCAGGCCGCCGTGCGCTCGGTGCAACTGGCCTCACCTTTTGACCCCTTCCCCAAGGAGCTGCGCAATCGTGATGAAATTCACATTATCCGCACCTGGCAATATCAGTCTAACAATGTACTGACTACAAACTAATCCGATTCAGCGCTTGAGTTTGTGCCGCTAAAACCCCATATTGCGCTCTATGGAAACCTTGAAACCGAAAAAAATAAACAGCCTCAAAAACCACTTCTTGCTGGCCATGCCGGGTCTCGACGATCCGACGTTTTCGGATTCTGTGGTCTATATCTGCGAACACAATTCAGATGGCGCCATGGGTCTGATTATCAATCAGCAGATGGATATCCCGGTGAAAGCCATATTTGATCAGCTGAAATTGGATTATCAGGACGAGTTCGGGCGGCCACTGCTCTTTGATGGCGGCCCAGTGCAGCGTGACCGTGGGTTTATTCTCCACGCCAACTGCGAACAGCAGTGGGAGTCGACGCTGACCATCTCCGATCAGGTGTGCCTCACCGCATCCCGCGACATTCTAGCCGATATGGCTCTGGGTAAAGGCCCCAAAGACTCTCTGGTGACCCTCGGTTATTCAAGCTGGGAAGCCGGGCAACTGGAGCGAGAATTGGGGGATAATAGCTGGCTGACAATCCCTGCCGAAGCCGAGATCCTATTTAATACCGACTGCGCCAAACGCGCTTCAGCAGCAGCACTGAGCATTGGTTTAGATTTGCGTATGCTATCCCATCAAGCTGGCCATGCCTGAGCCGGGCAAACATAAAAGACTGCTGGGCTTTGACTTTGGCCTCAAGCAGATCGGCGTTGCCAGCGGGCAAACTCTGACATCTTCAGCCACTGGCCTGACGATACTCAAGGCCGTGGACGGTATTCCGAAATGGGACCAGGTGGAAAAGCTACTTGTAGAGTGGCAGCCGGATCTGGTAGTGGTGGGACTGCCGTTAAATATGGATGACAGCGAAAGTGATCTGAGCAACCGAGCGCGAAAATTTGCCCGTCGCCTTCAGGGGCGTTTCGCCGTTGAGGTGGAAATGGTCGATGAGCGACTGACCAGCCGCGAAGCCAAATCCATAGGCCGAGATCAGGGCACCCAAGATCTCACTAAGATTGACCATATAGCCGCATCACTGATTCTGCAAAGCTGGCTCGACGCACCGTCGATTGGCTGCGCTCCTTAGGCAGAATTTTACCCGGCTCTTTTTTACAGGCTTCTTTTTACCCGGCTCTTTTTTACAAGCCTCTTTTTTACAGGCTTCTTTTTTACAGAAGTTTTGAGCGTCCTTACCAGCGCAGCTTATCCGAGCTATCTTCCTCAATCGACAGATCATCAGCACTGGCCCCAAGCTGCTCCACATAATTCTCTGACTGCATTTTGATCATCAACCGCAGGTCATTTTTCGAATCCGCATGGGCGATGGCATTCTCATAACTAATCTGCTTTTCAACATAGAGCTCATAGAGCGCCTGATCGAAAGTCTGCATACCGTGCTCAGTAGAATTACCTATAATTTCTTTTAACTTATGCACCTCTCCCTTGCGAATAATATCTGCCACTAGGGGTGTATTGAGCAGCACTTCAATAGCCGCGCGACGACCCTTGCCCTCCAGAGTAGGCACCAACTGCTGCGCCACAATGCCGCGCATATTGAGCGACAGATCCATCCACATGTGATCATGGCGATCTGCGGGAAAGAAATGGCTGATGCGATCTAGGGCCTGATTGGCGTTGTTAGCGTGGAGAGTGGCCAGCACCAAGTGGCCGGTCTCGGCAAAGGTGATGGCGTGCTGCATGGTTTCCGGGGTGCGAATCTCGCCGATCAGAATAACGTCTGGGGCCTGACGCAAGGTGTTCTTAAGCGCCACATCAAAGGACTCAGTATCCACCCCCACTTCCCGCTGGGTGATAATGCAGCCCTGGTGCTCATGGACAAATTCGATGGGATCTTCAATGGAGACTATATGGCCGCGGCTGTTGTTATTGCGGTGACCAATAAGGGCAGCCAAGGATGTGGATCTACCGGTGCCGGTGGCGCCGACAAAGATAACAATGCCGCGTTTGTTCATTACCAGTTCTTTTAAAATTGGCGGCAACAGCAGTGAATCTGGCGAGGGAATTTGAGTTTCAATACGCCGCAGCACCATGCCAATCTCGCCGCGCTGATAAAAGGCACTGGCCCTAAAGCGCCCGGCGCTCTCACTGACCACGGCAAAATTAAGCTCTTTGTGTTTTTTAAACTCGTCTCTCTGCTCGGCATTCATTGTGCCGAGCACAAACTCTTCGCAATCTGCTTGGGAGAGCTTGTTTTTACTCACTGGCATCACTGAGCCATTGAGCTTAAGACAGGGTGGCAGGCCGACGGTGATAAACAGATCCGAGGCCTTTTTCTTGGCCATATAGTTCACCAGATTTTCAAAGGTCTGAGCTGACATGGTTTTTCTCCTTAAAAACTGTCTGGCATTTTGGCTTTTTCACGGGCCACATCGGAACTGATTAAGCGCTGGCTCACCAAGTTCTGCAGACATTGATCGAGGGTCTGCATACCCAGGGCGCCGCCAGTTTGGATCGCGGAATACATCTGCGCTACTTTGTCCTCGCGAATCAAATTGCGGATCGCCGGTGTGCCGATCATGATTTCGTGGGCTGCCACACGACCGCCACCAATTTTTTTCAATAGGGTTTGGGAGATCACTGCCTGCAGGGATTCCGAGAGCATCGATCGAATCATCGGTTTTTCACCCCCGGGAAACACATCGACAATTCTGTCGATGGTCTTGGCCGCTGAGGTGGTGTGCAAGGTGCCAAATACCAGATGACCGGTTTCCGCTGCGGTAAGCGCCAGCTTAATAGTCTCGAGATCACGCAGCTCACCCACCAAGACAACATCCGGATCTTCACGCAGGGCAGAGCGCAGGGCTTCAGTAAAACCATGGGTATCGCGGTGCACTTCACGCTGATTGACCAGACATTTTTTACTCTGGTGAACAAATTCTATGGGGTCTTCGATGGTCAAAATATGGTCGTAGCGATTGTCGTTTACGTAATCCACCATGGCGGCCAAGGTGGTCGACTTACCCGAGCCGGTGGGGCCGGTCACCAGCACTAGGCCTCGGGGCATCAGCGCCAGCTTTTTAAAGATATCCCCCATGCCCAGCTGCTCAAGAGTCAGTACATTGGAGGGAATAGTTCGAAAGACCGCCGCCGCACCGCGGTTTTGGTAAAACACATTGACCCGGGATCGAGCGATTCCCGGCACATCAAAAGAGAAATCGGTTTCGAGAAACTCCTCAAAATCCCTTCTCTGCTTGTCATTCATTATTTCGTAGATCAAACTGTGGACTTGCCGATGTTCCATGGGCGGCAGATTGATCCGCCGCACATCGCCATCCATTCTAATAATCGGGGGAAGCCCTGCGGAAATATGTAAATCTGAGGCGCCCTCTTTGGCACTAAAGGCCAATAACTCCGTTATATCCATGCTTTTCTCGCTTAATCCTTGCGGCAATAAATGGTCCATCAAACTGTTCGTTAAACTGTTCTTTAAACTCTCAACAACCTGATAAGTATATGCCAAAGATTGAAAATAACATTGCCGATGTAAGCAAACGTATAGATCAGTGTGCAGCTGAGTACGGACGCGACCCCGGGGAGATACTTTTACTGGCGGTGAGCAAGACCCGTCCTGTTGGGGATATTCGCCAGGCCATGGGCGCTGGGCAAACCCATTTTGCTGAAAACTATCTCCAGGAAGCGCTGGATAAGATCGCCCAGTTAGAGGGTGAAAACCTCTGCTGGCATTTTATCGGCCCCCTGCAATCCAATAAAACCCGCAGTGCGGCTGAGCATTTCAGCTGGGTGCACAGCGTCGACCGCTTAAAGATCGCCCAACGCCTCAATGATCAGCGTCCGCAATCACTGGGACCACTCTATATCTGCCTGCAGGTGAATATAGACAATGAGCCGAGCAAGTCGGGATTTGCCGCCGATGCCCTGCTACCCATAGCGCTGCAGATAGCCCAGTTACCCAATTTGAGACTGCGGGGACTGATGGCTATCCCCCGCGGGTCAAACAGTTTTCAAGAACAGCAGGCCGCTTTTTATAAGCTCGACCAGTTGCGAGAGCAGATCAATCAGTCGCTGGACAATTCAGAGAAACTGGATACCCTCTCCATGGGCATGTCCGGGGATCTTGAGGCGGCGATTTCCCAGGGATCGACAATGGTTCGTGTAGGCACTGATATATTCGGAAAAAGGGAGCAACAGCAATGAGCAAAATCGCATTTATTGGTGGCGGCAATATGGCCTCGAGCATTATTGGCGGCATGTTGGCCAACGGCTTTCAGCCAGAGCAAATTTGTGTCGGCAATCGCGGCGAAGAAAAGCGTCAGCGTCTGCAACAGACCTACGGCATTGCCACAATGGCCGACAACCACGCCGCAGTGGCCAATGCTGAGATAGTGGTTATGGCGGTCAAACCCCAGGTAATGGGTGCGGTGCTAACTGATCTGGCCAGCTCAATCGGTCCAGACACAGTAGTGGTCTCGGTGGCCGCAGGTATTCAGCTGAGCAATCTGCAAACTTGGCTCGGCGATAGCCGTGCCGTCGTCAGAGTGATGCCCAATACACCGTCGATGGTGCGCTGTGGCGCTGCCGGCCTATTCGCCAATGAGCTAGTCAATGACGCGCAAAAAGCATCGATTGAAGCCATATTCAATGCCGTGGGCATCTCTTGCTGGGTGGATGATGAGGCTAAGATCGATGCAGTGACTGCGGTATCCGGAAGTGGACCGGCCTACTTCTTTTTAATGATGGAGACCATGCAGAAAGTCGGTCAAGAGTTGGGCCTCTCCGAGCAAGTCGCTCGAGAGCTGACCATTCAGACGGCGCTTGGCGCAGCAAAGATGGCCAGCACTAGCGAGCACAACACCACAGAATTGCGCCTGCAGGTATCATCACCTGGCGGCACCACCAGAGCGGCGATTGCAGCATTCCAGTCTCTGGATGTGGAGGAGACTTTTCGTCAGGCCATGCAGGCAGCGCGAGATCGCGCCCGGGTAATGGCCGAAGAGTTTGCTAAGTAGAGCCTGCTCTCAAGTCGACTTCAAATTAGATTTATAACAGACAGACAACCTAAGGATTTTTTATGAACGCACTTGGCGGAACGCCGATTTATATTCTCAGCCTGGCAGTACAGATCTGCAGCTTTATCCTGCTGATTCGACTGCTATTGCAACTGGTTCAAGCGGACTTTTACAATCCGATCTCCCAGACTATGTTTAAGCTGACGGCGCCAATCGTAACCCCCCTGAGCAAAGTCTTACCGACCTTTGGAACCCTCAATTTGGCGGTTCTGGTGGCAGCGATCTTGGTCAAGTGGTCGCTTTATTTGATTGTGGGACTGGCCAGCGGTGTCGGGCTATTGGACATTATTATGTATATTCCAGTGGCCGCCTTTGACCTGCTCTATGCACTGATTGAAGTGTATTTCTGGGGTATCTTTATTCTCGCCATCTCCAGCTGGGTGGGCACAACCAGCCACCCCTCTGTGCAGTTGGTGGGACAGATTGTCGAACCCTATCTGCGCCCCTTTCGGCGCTTTATCCCGCCCATCGGCATGATGGATATCTCGCCAATGGTGGCAATTCTCAGCCTGATGATTATTCGCAATAAACTGCTGCCAGTCCTTGGCGGCTCAATGCAATCATTGGTGGGCTAAAATAAGCTTGGTGAAGTAAGGTAGATTAAACCGCCGGATCTGGATACTGGTGATAGACCGCATCCAGGTCCGCTTTGACCTCATCAGACAGCGCCACCTGGCAGGCATCAATATTTTGCTTGAGCTGTTCCATGGTGGTTGCGCCGATCAAGCAGCTGGCGACAAAGGGCTGTTCACAGACAAATGCCAGCGACAGCTCAACCAGACTCAAACCATGCTTTTTCGCCACCTCATAATAGGCCTCTGTGGCAGCCTGGGAATTGGCGCTACTGTAGCGTGCAAAACGCGGGAACAGCTTAATACGCGAACCCTCCGGCATAGCGCCATGCATATACTTGCCACTGAGCACACCAAAGGCCAGCGGCGAGTAAGCCAGCAGACCCACGTCTTCACGAATACACATCTCGGCGAGACCATTTTCAAATGATCGACCCAGTATGCTGTAGGGGTTCTGAATAGTCGCAATACGCGGCAGATCAAGTTCACGAGCCAGGCGCAAATACTCCATCACACCCCAGGGCGTTTCGTTAGAGACACCTATATGCCCGATCAAGCCCTCATCGACCATCTGCGCTAGGGCAACAAAGGTCTCTTCAATGGCGATGCCATCGAGATGGGGTCTGTGGGTATAGCCCCGCTGACCAAAGTAGTTGGTGACGCGCTCTGGCCAGTGAACCTGGTAGAGGTCGATATGATCGGTCTGCAAGCGCTCCAGAGAACCCTCGACAGCGCGACGAATATGGTCGGCATTGAGTCGCGAGCCGTCTCTAATATGGGTCACGCCAAGGGCGCTTGAGGGGCCGGCAACCTTGGTCGCCAAAACAATGTCTTTGCGCTTGCCAGTCTGGCGCAGCCAGTCTCCGACATAGCTTTCGGTCAGACCCGCGGTCTCGGGCTTTGGCGGCACCGGATACATTTCGGCGACATCGAACAGATTAATGCCCTGTGCAACCGCATAATCCATCTGCTCACAAGCCTCGTCCGAGGTGTTTTGTTCGCCGTAAGTCATAGTCCCCAAACCAACCAACGAGACTTCTATATCAGTGTTTCCCAATTTCTTATAAATCATGCTTTTTTTATCCGGGCAAATTTGAAGCGCTAGTCTATCCGACAATGCAGAGATTAAAAATAGCATTAGCCTGCCTTTCTTAGCCTCGGCCGCTGTTAATTAAAAGCCTAGACCCAAAGTTGCGTTAAACTAGGTAGCCTCTTAGACTCAACACCTGTAACCAAGAGCGAACTCCCAGAGAATCCGTTAATGACAGCAGATATAAGCGCATCCTCCGTCGGCCTGGTAACGGCGGAAAAAATTCTTATCGACAGGCCCCTGACTCTGGCCTGCGGTGTGGTGCTGCCCAGCCATGAGCTGATGGTTGAGACCTATGGCACCCTGAATGCCGACAAAAGCAATGCCCTATTGATCTGTCATGCCCTGAGCGGTAGCCATCACGCCGCAGGCGTTTATGCTGAGGATGAGAAGCCCGGCTGGTGGGACAGCTATATAGGCCCCGGCAAGCCTATGGACAGCAATCGATTTTTTATTGTTTCACTGAATAATATCGGCAGCTGCTTTGGCAGCACCGGCCCCACCACAATTAACCCGGCAAGCGGCGAGCCATGGGGCGCAGAGTTCCCAGTGCTGCGCGCCAGAGACTGGGTAGAATCCCAGAGACTGCTGATGGAGCACCTCGGCATCCAGTGCTGGGCGGCGGTTATCGGCGGTAGTCTTGGCGGCATGCAGGCGATGCGCTGGGCCCTGGAATATCCAGACAAGCTGGCCAATAGCATTGTTATTGCTTCATCGATGAAACTGACGGCACAGAATATCGCCTTTAATGAGCTGGCACGACGCGCGATTCAATCGGATCCAGAGTTCTGTGAGGGTAGCTATCTACAGAACAATACTGCACCCCGCCGCGGTCTGGCACTGGCGCGCATGATCGGACATGTCACCTATCTGTCCGATGAACTCATGGGCCAGAAATTTGGTCGCGAGTTGCGTTCCGGAACCTTTGACCAGGGCGAAGCCGCACCGATCGAGTTCCAGATTGAAAGCTATCTCAACTATCAGGGTGAGAAGTTCTCCGGTGACTTTGATGCCAATGCCTATATCTTGATTACCAAAATGCTCGATTACTTCGATCTGTCACGGGAATATCAAAACGATCCGGTGCAGGCCTTTAGCCATGCCAGCTGTGACTTTCTAGTGGTGGCCTTCAGCAGCGACTGGCGCTTTTCACCCAAGCGCTCCCGGGAGATTACCGACGCCCTCATTGCTGCCGGAAAAAATGTCTCCTTCGCCGAAATCGACTCCGACCAGGGCCACGACGCCTTCCTACTGCCCAACCCGCGCTACGAGCAAGTGCTGGGCAATTACCTGAGTAAGGTCGCCGACAAACTGGAGGGCGCAGCATGAATCAAGCCGAAAGCACTCGCCAAATCAATGATTCAATCCACTCCTGGGTCAAACCCAAGTCCCGAGTTCTGGATCTAGGTTGTGGCGACGGCACATTGCTGGCGCAACTGCACAAAGATCTAGATATCCGCGGCTATGGCCTTGAGATCGACCCAGACTCGATCAATCAGTGCGTGGCCAAGGGCGTCAATGTTGTGGAGCAGGATCTCAACAAAGGCATGGCCAACTTTGCCGACGACAGTTTCGACACCGTGATTATGACCCAGGCGCTGCAGGCCATGCGCTTTCCCCACCTGGTGTTGGATGAGATGCTGCGAATCGGTACTCAGTGCGTAATCACTTTCCCTAATTTCGGCCACTGGAGAGCCCGTGCTTACCTCACCTTGCGCGGTCGCATGCCAGTAACCAAACAGCTGACCTACCAATGGTACGACACCCCCAATATTCACTTTTTTACCTACAGTGACTTTGAAGCCCTGTGCCGTGAACGAAATATAAAAATTCTACGTAAACAGTTTGTCGGTGAACATTTGCTCGATCGGCAACTCAAAAACCTGTGGCCCAATCTATTTGCCGAAACCGCGGTTTATCATCTCAGCAAATAAACCTTTCCGGGCCCCTTGGCCCACCATGGAGGATTAAGCCAATGAAATATTTACTCTTAGCACTATCTATTGTTTCTCTAGCACTGCCAGCTGTGGCCAATGACAAAGTCTTTAAACAGGTCGGCCACAACAAGATTTTCTTCAGCGCCTTTAACAGCACCTTTATCGATCCCGATGTAGCAGTGGCCAATCAGATTATTCGCGGCAAGGACAAAGGGCTGGTCAATATAGCCGTGGTGGTCGGCTCCGGAACCGGGAAATCTTCGGTGATCACCGGCAATGTCTACAATATTTTCCAGATGAGCCAGCCACTGGAGTTTGTCGAAATACGGGAGCAGGACGCAGTCTATTATTTGGCCCCCTTCGAATTTGAAAATGAAGACTTTTTGACCTTTAAGATTTCAGTGCGCGCGGATCCAAAGAAGCCGGCCTATGATCTGAAATTCCAGAAAAAAATGTATCACGACTAAAATAGCCCACGGCTAAAACAGCAGCGCAGGACTAAGACGAGGAGCAGGGCTTGGAAATTGTATTGGCCAGCAGCAATGCCGGAAAAATAAAAGAACTTAACCAGATGCTGGCCGAACTCAATATGCAGATAGTCCCGCAACAGGAACTGGGCATAGACGATGTGGAAGAGACCGGTCTCTGCTTTGTGGAAAATGCCATTCTCAAAGCGCGCAATGCAGCGCTGATGTCAGGCATGCCAGCAATAGCCGACGACTCTGGACTGGAAGTGGACCTGCTCAATGGCGCACCAGGCATCTATTCCGCACGTTTCGCCGGCCCTGACGCCAACAACGCCAGCAACAATAAAAAGCTCCTCGACGTGCTGGGCGATGCCCCACTGGAACAGCGCAGCGCACGCTATCAATGCGTGATCGTCTATATGCGTCACGCTACCGACCCGACACCGATTATCTGTCAGGGCAGCTGGGAGGGGCATATTGCACTGGAGCCCAAAGGCGACGGCGGCTTTGGATATGATCCGCTATTTTATGTGAAGAATTTAAACTGTCATGCTGCAGAAATCGACAAGCAGGAAAAAAACCGTATCAGTCACCGCGGCAAAGCTATTCGCGAGTTACTAACCAAATTAGCAGACAGTTCTGCAGCTCGTTCGCCTTCTACTTAGGCCGCACAATAACCAACAGGTCTCCCCATCGACAGCGCACTGGAACTTCCGCCCCTCTCACTCTATGTGCACATACCCTGGTGTGTGCGCAAATGCCCCTACTGTGACTTTAACTCTCACACTGCGGCCAAAGAGATTCCGGAACAGGCCTATATCAACGCGTTGGTTACGGACCTGCAGCAGGACCAGAAATGGGCTCAGGGCCGAAAACTCAGCTCGATCTTTTTTGGCGGCGGCACCCCCAGTCTATTTTCAGCTGCGGGGATAGGCGAGATACTCAATGCCGCGGAGCGCCTTATCGGCTTTGAAGCGGGTATCGAAATTACTCTTGAAGCCAATCCTGGCACTGCAGAGCAGAACAAATTTAGTGGCTTTCGCAGTGCTGGTGTCAATCGCCTGTCCATAGGTATCCAGAGCTTTAACGACAAGCATCTGTTACAGCTGGGACGCATACATGACGGTACTCAGGCTCTGTCGGCAATTGAAACCGCACGACGAGCTGGCTTTGATAACTTCAATCTCGACCTGATGCATGGCCTCTCAGGACAGACTGTTGAACAGGCCCGCAGCGACCTGCAACTGGCCAGCGATAGCGGCGCGCTGCATATCTCCTGGTACCAGCTGACTATTGAGCCCAATACCGAGTTTTACTCGCGGCCTCCACAACTGCCCGAGGAAGATGCTCTGGTGGATATCCAGCAGGCCGGTATGGAGCTGCTCCACAACGGGGGTTATGGGCAGTATGAAGTCTCCGCCTTTGCCCAACCGGGGCGAGCCTCCCTGCATAATATGAATTACTGGCAATTTGGCGACTATCTGGGAATCGGCGCCGGCGCCCATGGCAAAATCACTATGCCTTCGGAAGGCTGTATTTTGCGCAGCAATAAAACCCGCCAGCCAGATAACTATTTAGCGCGCGATCCGCTGACCCTGGCGCAACAGAAAGCAATTCCCCTGGATGAGGTCGCGGTGGAATTTATGATGAATGGACTGCGTCTGCGGGAAGGCCTCAGCGCTGACTACTTCACCCCGCGCACTGGCCTGCCCGCTTCAAACATTGCCAAGCAGGTAGCAAAGCTGCAGTCTCAGGGACTGTTGGAGGTGAATGATCGCCGTTATCAGGCAACTCCGCTGGGCTATCAATTTTTGAATAGCTTGCTGCAGGGCTTTTCCTAGGGACTGACGGGTTTAATTTGTTAAACTGCACAGCAACAAATCACTAGAGCTGTAAAGACAGCCCTGATCGAGAAAAGAGCCATGAGCGAACCCGCCTCAACCATCAATCAATTTCCTCCCCAAGAAACCGCACGCTTACTGCGCCTGGCCACCTATGCCTCAACCTCTGTGGCACTGGTATTGATTGCTCTAAAGCTTGCAGCTTGGGGCGCATCGGATTCCGTCAGCCTGCTCGCCACTCTGATCGACTCGATGCTCGACGCCCTGGCTTCCATGATCAATCTGATCGCCGTGCGCCATGCCCTGACACCCGCCGACAAAGAACATCGCTTTGGTCACGGCAAAGCCGAGGCCTTAGCCGGATTAAGTCAGTCATTATTTATTGCCGGATCTGCCGGATTTCTGCTCTTTGAAGCCGCCGAGCGCATGATCAATCCGGCAGCAGTTGAGTCCGTGCAGCTAGGTATAGTGGTGATGGTGATTTCGATTGTCGCAACACTGGGCCTGCTGAGCTTTCAGCAACATGTGATTCGCCAGACCAACTCCACGGCAATTAAAGCCGATGCCCTGCACTACCGCACCGACCTGATGGTCAATGGCAGCGTGATTATCGCGCTGATATTAGTGAGCCTCGGCTATCCCGGATTCGATGGCATTTTTGCCGCCGTGATAGGATTGTATATTCTCTACAGCGCCCGGGAAATTATTATTACCTCTTACGACCATCTGATGGATCGTGAACTGCCGGACGAAGATCGCGACAGTATTAAAGCCTTGGTATTGGAACATCCCAGCACCAGAGGACTTCACGATCTGCGCTCTCGCCACTCTGGCACCATGACCTTTATTCAGCTGCATCTCGAGCTGGACGATGATCTCAGCCTATTGGCGGCGCACAAAATATCCGATGAAGTTGAGGCGCGAATACTGGCAGCTTTCCCCGGCTCCGAGATCATTATTCACATTGACCCGCAATCTGTTGCCGCGAAAGAAACCATGCCTGACTATGCCAGCAGTGATCAGCACAGCTTGGATTAAAGCCTTAGCTTTTAGTTGGAGTGAGCTTTAGTTGGAGTGAGCCTTTAGCCTTTAATTTTAGCCTTTGAGATTACGCCCTAAGTAACGCTGCAAAATCGCCAGCAACTTATGGGGCACATGCTTGCGCTTCCACTCCCCAGCAACAAATCGATTGCCCTCACTCAGGGTCGGGTAACTGCGAATGGTTCCCAGCAGCTTATTCAAACCCAAGTTATGTTTCATCGCCAGTACAAACTCATTGATCAACTCCCCAGCCTGAGGCCCGACAATAGTCGCCCCGAGAATACGGTCTTTACCCGGAACCGTCAGCACCTGAATATAGCCATGAGCATCGTTATCCGCAATCGCGCGATCCAAATCCGATAGATCGTACTGAGTAACCTCCACCTCAATACCCTGCTCTGCAGCATCCCTCTGGTTTAAACCCACCCGCCCAATCTGCGGATCGGTAAATACCACTTGGGGCATAATTCGGTAATCGACGCGGAATTTTTTAAACCGCCCAAGTAACCCATTTACTGCAGCAAACCACGCCTGATGACTGGCAGCATGGGTCAGCTGATAGGGCCCAACCAGATCGCCACAGGCTAAAATATTGGGGTAGCAGGTGCGCAGATAATCATCAGTAGTTAGGGTGCCATTGGCGTTGAGCGGAATGCCCAATGCCTCAAGGCCAAGACTCTCTGTATTGGCTGTGCGACCGATAGCCACCAGCACTCGATCAAACTCAATCTGCAGTGACCCGGCAGCCGGCTCAGCGCTGGAACACAGATGGGCAACAGGCTGATCAGCCTCAGAATCAAACTTTTGTGCGCCGTAGTTAGTCAGCACTCGCACACCCTCAGACTCGAGGTAAGCCTGGACAAAGGAGGCTACCTGCTGATCATCTCGCGGCAGCAACTGGGATTGCATCTCAACCAAAATAACCTGAGAACCGAGCCGCTGAAATGCCTGAGCCAACTCACAGCCAATCGCACCGCCGCCGACAATCAGCAATCGCTCAGGCAAATCTTGCAGCTGCCAGAGTGTCTCTGAGGTCAGCGGATCAACCTTATCCAGCCCAGGAATCGGCGGCACCGTCGGCCGCGCACCAGTGGCCAGAATAATTTTCTCGGCACTGATTTGCTGCCCGTCCACATCCACCACCCAGGGTGAAATCAGCTTGGCATTGCCATAGAGGCAGTCGACACCCAGACCAGTAAACCGCTCTACCGAATCGTGGGGTTCAATGGTTTTGATCACATCCTGAACCCGGCCCATCACCCGGGCAAAGTCCACTTGCGGAGGCGCAACATCTATACCCAGCTGTGCAGCCTTGTTCATTTCAGCCATGGATTTTGCCGCGCGGATCAGCGCCTTGCTCGGCACGCAGCCAGTGTTTAAACAATCGCCGCCCATCTTATCCCGCTCAATCAGCGTTACTCGAGCCTTCAGGGTGGCGCCTATGTAGGCACTCACCAGCCCACCACTGCCAGCGCCAATAACAATCAGATTGGTATCAAATTTCTTGGGTTTTTTGAAACCGCTGTAAAGCTTGCGCCGCGCCACGGCGTTGACCACCGCGCGCACTAACAAGGGAAACATCCCTAAGAGCACAAAGGACGAAATCACCGCCGGGGTCATAATGCCCGCCGCAGAAAACTCATCAATGCTGCCGAGAGAAGCGCCGGCATTAACGAACACCAAGGTGCCCGCCAACATGCCCAGCTGACTAACAAGATAAAAGGTCGATGCCTTTAAGGGCGTCAGGCCCATCAACAGATTGATCATCCAAAACGGAAACAGCGGTATCAGGCGCAGACCGAAGAGGTAGTAACCACCCTGCTTTTTAATGCCCTGATTAATCGTGCTCAGATGACTGGAAAACTTAGCCTGCACCCAATCTCGCAGCAAAAAGCGCGACACCAAAAACGCCAATGTGGCGCCGATCGAACTGGCGAAAGACACTAATAAAGTACCAGTCCACAGGCCAAACACCATGCCGCCAATAATGGTCAGCAGCGCAGCGCCGGGAATCGACACCGCTGTGGCCACCACATAGATTGCAAAATAGACTGCCGCGGTGAGCAGCGGCTGCTGAATGTAAAGTTCGCGAAAGAAGTCCAGTGAAAGGAAACGCTGACCGTCGAGGGCAACATAGGCCCAGAGCACTGCGCCAATCGCCGCTACCACTAGTATTTTTTTAAGCACCACCAATACCCCTCAATAAAGCTTGTGACTGCCTGTTTTGAATAAACCTAAAGCTCTCAGAACCTTAGCTCAACAAACTTGACCTCAGACAAGCAGCCATTTTTAATGATTATTCAACCAGCTGTTTTATGCCAAAACCGCTGTCGCAAAAAGATCCGCACCCTTATCCTCTTTTGCATTGAGACTCACCTGCAGTGGATGGTAACATGACCGTTAAATCCTGCTTCCGGCAAATAACCTTAATTAATTGTGGAGACCCACTATGAGCGACGCTATCGTTCACACGACAGATTCTAGCTTTGAAAGCGATGTATTACAGTCCGACATTCCAGCACTGGTAGACTTTTGGGCGGCCTGGTGTGGTCCCTGTAAAATGATTGCCCCGCTACTCGACGAACTCTCTACCGAATATGCCGGACGAGTAAAGATCTGCAAAGTCGATGTGGACACCAGCCCTGAAACCGCAGCAAAGTTTAATGTTCGTGGTATTCCAACTTTGTTAGTGTTTAAAAATGGCACGGTAGAAGCGACTAAAGTAGGCGCTCTATCTAAAGCCCAGCTGGTCGAATTTGTCGACAGCATTTTGTAATCCCGTTGCGGCCCCGCCTCCGGGGCCGCAAAATATGCTTGCGCTTTGATCAATGCGCGCTATACTTCCAACTATTCAAGCAAACTTTACTCCACGTAGGCTCCCTCAAAAACGACTTTCGGTGCTATTTATAAGCCCAGCTACAGTCTTATTTAAATTAAAGACATAGCGGATCACAACCGGTGAGCCCAACCCAAAATTTCAAGTAACTTTAGACTAATTCTAAAGTAACAAATCGGCTGCAAAGCCAATCCCTCTCAAACCCTATAGCAACCCTAAAATATCCCTCCTATGAATCTATCCGAACTAAAACAAAAACCAATCGACGAACTATTGAAGATGACTGCCGCTGCCGGCCTCGACAATTTAGCTCGCTCAAGAAAACAAGACATTATCTTTGCCCTACTTAAGAAACACGCCAAAGGCGGCGATGATATTTATGGCGACGGCGTATTAGAAATACTCCCAGACGGCTTTGGCTTCCTGCGCTCAGCTGGTGCCTCCTACCTCGCTGGCCCAGACGACATCTATGTATCACCCAGCCAGATAAGACGCTTTAACCTGCGCACTGGTGACGGCATCTCCGGCAAGATACGCCCACCGAAAGACGGTGAACGCTACTTCGCCATGCTCAAAGTTGACGAGATCAACCTCGATGCTCCAGAAAATGCCCGCAACAAAATTCTCTTTGAAAACCTCACCCCACTGTTCCCAGATCAGCGTCTAACATTAGAAGCTGGCAATGGTTCTTCGGAGGATTTGACCGGACGTATTATTGATTTGGTCTCTCCGATTGGTAAAGGACAGCGCGGCTTGATCGTGGCACCGCCAAAAGCCGGTAAAACGATTATGATGCAGAATATTGCTCAGTCGATTATTCGCAACAATCCCGAATGTATCATTATCGTATTGCTGATTGATGAGCGTCCGGAAGAAGTCACTGAAATGCAGCGCACCGTGCGCGGCGAAGTCATCGCATCTACCTTCGATGAGCCACCCACACGCCACGTGCAGGTTGCCGAAATGGTAATCGAGCGCGCCAAGCGTCTGGTAGAGCACAAAAAAGACGTAGTGATTTTGCTCGATTCGATCACTCGTTTAGCCCGTGCCTACAACACTGTTATCCCCTCCTCCGGCAAGGTACTCACCGGTGGTGTCGATGCCCACGCCCTTGAAAAGCCCAAGCGCTTCTTCGGTGCCGCACGAAATATCGAACACGGCGGCAGCCTCAGCATTATTGCCACCGCACTGGTTGATACCGGCTCGAAAATGGACGAAGTGATCTACGAAGAATTTAAAGGCACAGGTAACATGGAGCTGATTCTCGATCGCAAGATCGCTGAAAAGCGCGTCTACCCCTCGATTAATATCCGTCGCTCCGGCACCCGTCGCGAAGACCTGTTGATGGACGAAGACGAGCTGCAACGGGTCTGGATTCTGCGCAAGCTACTCCACGACATGGAAGACGTTGCCGCAATCGAGTTTATGACCGACAAGCTCAAAGGCTTTAAAAACAACGCCGAGTTCTTTGGTGCAATGCGGCGTAAATAGTGCGCCAAAACAAGTGCAGCTTGCGTATCATAGGCCTGTTGCACTGATCTAGGCCCCAGCACCATGACATTTAAAAGCCCGTTGAAATATTCCGACCTGCGTGAATTTATCGCTTTCCTCGAACAGCGGGGAGAGCTAGTTCGCATCAAGCAAGAGGTCGACCCCAATCTAGAGATGACCGAGATCAGCGACCGCACACTGCGCGCCAAAGGTCCCGCACTCCTGTTTGAAAACCCCAAAGGCTACGACACCCCCGTTCTGTGCAACCTGTTTGGCACCCCAGACCGAGTCGCCATGGGCATGGGGCAAGAAAACGTCAGCGCCCTCCGCGATGTGGGCACCCTGCTGGCCTTCCTCAAAGAACCCGAGCCCCCCAAAGGCCTTCGCGATCTCTGGGAAAAGCGCCATGACTTCAAACAGGTCTTAAATATGCCTGTCAAGCAGATCAAAAACCCGCCCTGCCAGGAAGTCGTGATTGAAGGAGACGACGTCGACCTCGACAAACTCCCGATCCAAACCTGCTGGCCCGGAGACAAAGCCCCATTAGTAACCTGGGCACTAGCAGTCACCCGCGGCCCCGAAAAAGAACGCCAGAATCTCGGCATCTATCGCATGCAGAAGATCGGCAAAAACAAATTAATTATGCGCTGGCTCGCCCACCGTGGCGGCGCCCTTGACTACCGTGAATTCCAAAAACGCTTTCCCGGCAAACCCTATCCAGTCGCCATAGCACTGGGTGCCGACCCCGCCACCACATTGGGCGCCGTCACCCCAGTACCGGACACGCTTTCGGAATATGCCTTCGCAGGCCTACTGCGCGGCGAGAAAACCCAGGTCGCCAAATGCCTAGGCAATGATTTACAAGTGCCAGCTACAGCAGAGTATATTCTCGAAGGGTTTTTGCACCCAGGGGAAGAAGCCGAGGAAGGCCCCTTTGGCGATCACACCGGTTATTACAACGAGGTGGAAAGCTTCCCGGTCTTCACCATCGACCGTATCACCCACCGCAGGGACCCGATCTATCACAGCACCTACACCGGCCGGCCACCGGATGAACCAGCCGTGCTGGGGGTCGCACTCAATGAAGTGTTTGTGCCCATATTACAAAAGCAATTTCCCGAGATCGTCGACTTCTACCTGCCCCCGGAGGGCTGCTCCTATCGCATGGCCATCGTCAGCATGAAGAAGCAGTACCCAGGCCACGCCAAGCGCGTGATGATGGGCGTCTGGTCATTCCTGCGCCAGTTTATGTACACCAAGTTTGTTATCGTCACCGACGACGATATCGACGTGCGCAACTGGGAAGACGTAGTCTGGGCCATGACCACCAGAATGGACCCGGTCCGCGACACCATGATGGTAGAGAATACCCCCATCGACTACCTCGACTTCGCCTCTCCAGTCTCCGGCCTAGGCTCGAAAATGGGACTCGACGCGACCAACAAAATGCCCGGTGAAACCGACCGCGAATGGGGTGAAACCATAGTGATGGACGACGCCGTAAAGCAGCGTGTTGATGACATTTGGGATGAACTGGGTATCAACCTTGATTGAGCGTATTGAAACCAAACAGCGCATGAGCAGGATAGTGAAGCACAACGGCACCCTCTATCTCTGCGGCCAAGTCTGCGCTGACGCGGAGCAGGGAATCGAAGAGCAAACCGCGAGCATGCTGGCCAAGGTTGATACGCTGTTAGAGCAAGCGGGGAGTGATAGAAACCATATCCTATCGGCGACGCTTTATATTAAAGATATGCAATATTTCGCCGCCATGAATGCGGTTTGGGACAGCTGGGTGCCAGAGGGTTTTGCACCAGCTCGTGCCTGTGTTGAAGCCAGTATGGCCCGTGATAGCCTGTTAGTAGAGATCTCGGTGATAGCGGCTGAGATTTAAGATCAACTAGATCAACAGATGCATTAACCTCGCCTTAATCCATCTCCGCATAAAACTTGATAGCTGAAAAATTCACTCCTATAGCTTAATCAAACTTTTGGGCGCAGGGCTGTGCCCCTGAGAAAACCAAGGAATGGATATGATGATTCAGGCCAGCACCCTTTCAAATCCGATCATTTTCTCTTGCCTTTAATTGAGCCTGTTTAATGGAAATCACTAGTGCATTAGCTTTCTTAGTTTCTGGGGTTTCCCTCGCGGTAGCTTTGGTAACGGTCTCTCTCAATGTAAGGGCAGTCAGGAAAACAGATCTAGAAATTCTTAAGTTAAAACGCGATTTAGAAGAGGCGTCGTCTAGAGTCTATATTCCGACCTCCGACGAAATTGCAGGGTTGATGGATGCGATAAAAATATCCGAAAAGATGTCTAGGAACCTATATGAATCAGCAAGAGAACATAGATCTTATTACCAGACCTCTAATCAACAGTCCCATGTGATTATGGAGAATTCTGCTAGCCTCGAAAATAGTATCCGTTCTCTTGAGGCCCGACTTTCTTCCGTGGCACGTTTACTGGAAGAAGGTATTCATTTGAAAAAATAAGTTTCTACCAGAATAGGAAGTGATCAGTATCGCAATGAAAATTCTCATGAGAACCTAGGGCCATTAACTCCAGAGTTAAAGTCCCATCATTGAAACTATACCCGAGCAATGTCATTTGCTTGTTCATCTTGAATTTGTACACAGGTGAAAAGGCTCGGTCGCCTTTCTTCTGCTCACCAACTGTCGGTTCCGCCACTACTACTCAAACAGCAGTATTCAGTTCCTTTTTGTGACTGGGCTTAAGCTTCTTAACGGCTTTGTTAAAGGTGGGAATTTGTACAAAACTGGTAGCCCTAACCAAAATCATAAGCCTCTAGCTTTCCAGCTTCCCGCTCAGCTTTAGCAATAATCGCTTGCTTCACAAACTCATAAGGTAAGTCAGGATTGTCTTCCATCATTTCACCAATTTTTGCCCAGTGCTCGATCTGCTTTGGTGCAGTGCGGTTCAAGGCTTTTGCCATGATTGTCGCCTTATCAATAAGCTCTTGGTCTATCCGTACACTTGCTGTTGCCATATTACTGCCCTCTTCTGCTGTATCTAGACTGCATTCGAACGTTACGTGACTATTGACCTAAAACGATGACTTAAAACGATGACTTAAAACAAGGTACTATCAGTAGAAGCCTCGGCTAGGAAAATTTAAGAATGCCCTCAATGGCCCTATAAGCAAGCGCACAGCCATAACCTCAGCTTTAATTTATAGCAGAATCCCCCCAGAACCACTACACTCCCCGCTCTAAGCAACTGTCCCGCATTCCGCGGCTGCCCACCTCAGTAGGATCCCCATGAAAAAGACCTTTAAGTTAGAACACCCTAAAATCAAACTGCCTAGAGTCGTTGACTCGGTCAAGCACGATATCCGCAAATTCCTCAAGAAAGAGCGGGCCAATACCCTGCCCTCTGGCGCCAAGTACTGGGCCTTTGATTGCAAATTTGGCGAGTCTGAAGAGACGGCTATGGACGTGCATCTGTCTTCCCTAACGAAAAACGTCGATGAGTTTGTGGCTAAGGGACTGATGACTCTGTATGTGGAAATCAACGCTAAGGCCATTGGCGGCGAAGAAATCTCTGCAGCAAAAGCCATTAGCGGCGATGAAGCCCCTGTAGTAGAGGAGGACTAGCTATCAACAATAACGATATCTTGCGCCGTGTGCGCTACATCTTCGATTTTAGCGATCAGCTGATGATTTCTATCTTTAAGCTCGGCGGCTATGAAGGCAATAAAGCTGAATTGGCGACTTGGCTGGCACGAGAAGGGGAACCCGACTTTGTACTCTGTGAGGATGTAAACCTTGCTGGCTTCTTGAACGGCCTGATTATCAAGAATAGAGGCCCCAGCGATAAGGGCACCCCTGAGCCAGAGCATTTTCTGAGCAATAACAGTGTGCTGCGCAAGTTGAAGATCGCCTTGAGCCTGCAGGCGGATGATTTGCTTGAGATACTTAAGCTCAATGAGTTCACTATGAGCAAACATGAGTTGAGCGCTCTATTCCGTCGCCCTGACCATAAAAACTATCGAGAGTGCCTGGATCAGGTACTGCGAAATTTTCTCGATGGCATGGAAAAGCGTTACAGGAAGAAATAGGCCAAAGGATAAAAAACATGATTAAGGTGGCGGTAATAGGATACGGTTATTCGGCTAAGACGTTTCATATGCCCCTGATCAATACTTCTGAAGCCTTCGAATTAATCGCGATAAGCAGCTCTCAGAAAGACCTGCTGAAAAGACACTATCCTCAGGTTGTAGTATTTGATACGGCACAGGACTTAATAAAGAACGCAGATGTGGATTTGGTGGTTATTACCGCCCCCAATGATGCCCATTACCCGATCGCTAAACAGTGCCTAGAATGCGGGCTGAATGTTATTGTGGAAAAGCCCATAGCCACCACCAGCACAGAGGCCCAAGAGCTATTTGCTATTGCTCAGGAGCGCTCACTGCTTCTATCAGTGTTCCATAACCGGCGCTGGGATGGCGACTTTCTTACGATCAAAAAGTTACTCGACAATAGTACGGTTGGTGATCTGCGTTTTTTTGAATCGCACTTTGATCGGTTTCGCCCCACAGTTCGACAGCGATGGCGCGAGCAACCGGGCCAGGGATCGGGAGTCTGGTTCGATTTGGGCTCGCACTTGGTTGACCAAGCGATTAGCCTTTTTGGTCTGCCGGAAGCGCTTACCGCAAGATGCCTGCCCTTGCGAGAGAATTCCAAAACCACCGATTATTTTCATGTTCTACTGCACTATCAAGATCTTGAAGTGGTCCTGCATGCCAGCTCGTTTTCGGCCGCCCCCAATATGCGCTTTCGCCTTGAGGGAACCAATGGTAGTTTCGTGAAATACGGGCTTGATCCTCAAGAGCAACAGTTAAAGGCTGGCATTACCCCAAGTGACCCCTGCTATGGCGTGGAAGATAGCGGAGATTCTGGGCGTTTCTATTCTGAGTCGTCCTCTGCACTGATTGAAACCGAGCAGGGTTGCTATCAGCAATATTATGCTGAGATTGGTGCCGCCTTAGCGTTAGGGGCTGATAATCCGGTCAACCCTAAAGAAGCAGTGGCAGTATTGAAGATACTTGAGTTGGCAGAGATAAGTAGCGCTAAGGGCGCGAGATTAATAATACCCAAAGCCATTTCAAACGGCCTGGATTAAGTAAAAACCTCAGCCTATTCATGGGTAAACCAGATGACTATTAATGTTAAAAACCTAGTGGATTCCGACGTTAGCTGCTCCACTTGCCAGGCTAGCTGCTGCCGCTTGGAAGTTATGATCATTACAGATACCGGGGTCCCAGCTGAACATATCTCAGTGGATCAATGGGGCGCAGAGACTATGCTGCGTTTAGAAGACGGTTGGTGTTCGGCGATCGATCGCGATACCTTTAGGTGTTCGATCTATGAAAACCGCCCTTTGATCTGTCGGGAATTTGAAATGGGCGCCTATGAATGTCGCCAGGAACGAGTCGCTTAGATGTCCAACCCACGATGGTTTAATTACAATTGGGCAATATCCAGGCTCTTTTACTACAGTTGCTCAGGCTTTGTTAAAGGCAATAATACTGGGGACTGACTAACTGATTGTTGTCTTGGCCTTGTTAGATTTAGTCAGATTCTTAATGATTTATATAGAGGATTAAATTTAAAATATGATAAATTATCGGCTAGGAAATTTAAACGAACTGGATAAATTAAAGGCCTTTCTTTTTCACCATGGGGCCAATGACTGGAATCACTTGCCAGTGGATGGTGTCGATAAAGAGTTCGCGCTAATCGCAGCAGGAGAGGCTTCAGCCTTAATTGCCTACCGCGAAAAACAGCCGCTGGGTTTGGCGATTTTTTATCATCCGCATGCGCTGCCGAAACACTATTTTAAATTTAGCCAGGCTAGGTCGGCGATCTATATTGCTGAGGTAGTTGTCGATAAAGAGTACAGTGGGCGGGGCATTGGTACGAGGTTACTAGAAAACATTATTCAGCGCGCAGCTGATTTCGGCGCAGAGATACTTTTAGTTGATCGCCATTCGGAAAATATTGGCTCGGCAGGAATGATGAAAAAAGCGGGTTTTAAAGAGCTGGCTACCTTTATTGATTTTGATCGGCGTGATGTCGGAAATCGTAGTACGACAGTGATGTCTTTTGACTTAATTTAGTTTTAGATAATCTATTTTTCTAATTTTTAAAGATAAAAAAAGGGTGCCAATTGGCACCCTTTTTTGTCTTACTTTTTACTGCTTTTTCTAATTAACTCATAGAGAGTTGCTTAGAAGTTGTAGCTGTACTTGGCATACCAAAACGCGCCACTGAAGCCCATAGGAGCAAATTCACTGTACGTGTTACCAGCGCCACCGGCACCGTTATGCTTCTTAGAGCCGGCTTCGTCAAAGATATTGTTGCCGCCCAACATAACCGAAGAACTCTCGTCCAGGTCATAGGAAAGCTCAACATCAACTACGTATTCGCCATCATAAACCAGACCCTGGTTTGAATCGAACCAATCACCGTAGTAAGAAACACGGCCAAGAGCACGCCAGCCATCCATCATGTGGTTAGCAGAAACGTTGTAGCGAGTGTCAGGTGACATCTCTTCGATAGCACGCTCACGGTCATCATCGATGTATTCGCCGCGTGAAGTGATCTCAGTTTCAGTATGGTTGTAAGCGAGATTCCAAGCAGTAGTACCGCCCATCCAATCAGTGCTAGTCGACATTACCAGATCAAAACCGCTGGTCTCTGTCTCAAAGTCATTGGTGAAGAAACGGAATACAGCGATATCATCAGCACCAGAAACGCCAGCAGCTGTCAGCGAAGCAATATCTGCTGCTGTCAGGCTGAAGTCTTTAGACAGAGTCAGACGATCAGTTACTTCAATGTTGAAGTAATCAAACGTAATATCGATCTCGCCAACACTACCAAAGAAGCCGACTGTGAAGTTCTCGGACTCTTCTGGCTGCAACGCTGTAGCACCGGCAAATGCGGCAACAGGGTTAGTAGCTGGAATAACACCTTTGTTCACTAACTGGTTAGTAGCAGTGTCGATCAGTGTTGAGATGTTAGACGCGTTCAGCTGGCCAGCAGTAGGTGCTTTAAAGCCTGTGCTCAATGTAGCGCGAATACCGAAGTTCTCATCTAACTTGTAGTTAGCACCAATCTTGTAGTTAGTGGTGCTACCAAAGCCATCAAAGTCTTCGAAACGAACTGCAGCAGCTAACAGAAGATCTTCGTTAACATCCCACTCACCGTCTATGTAGACAGCATCGTTTGAACGATCAAAGTCACCAGAGATATCAGGAGAGAAGCCTGGGAAGCCGTTAGTTGAAGTACTGAAACCCTGAGTACCTAAACCACCGTCAATGTAAGACTCTTCTTGACCAGCGCCAATAGTGAATTCTTCAGTACGGTGCTCAGCACCGAATGCGATGTTGACGCTTTCACTTAAAGAGTAAGTAAAGTCAGCATTGAAGTTCACATCAGTTTGACGGTACAAACCTGGATCAAAGTTGCGTGGAGTGTTGGCGCCGAGACTGGCATTAACAGTGTTGTTAATGTAGAAGTCGCCTTCGTTCTCGCCGCGGTATGCACTAACATCCCAAGTTAAACCATTTTCCAACTCACCGCGCAAACCCATCATAAAGGTGGTGTCTGTTACGGTGCCACCAAAGCGTGGAGTAAAGCCGCCAGGAATGGTTTCGTTGAAGTTAAAGCAGTTATCGTCAGCTTTCAAACCAGTAATTGCTGCAGCAAGTCCTGCACTGGTTGGATCTGATGAATCAACAGCGTACTGTCCACAGTTACCAGACATATCGCCAGTCATGTCGCCCACTAACAGGTGAGGTACACCACCGACTTTCTGTGCGTAAACACCACCACGGTTTGTTGGGTTACGGAAGTAAAAACCACCGTCAACATCTTTGCTGGCGTAGTTGGCATAACCGTAAAGCTCAACGCTATCAGTCAGCTGGTTGCCGAAGTTAACGAACAATTTAAGGTCGTTATCAACAAAAGGACGGCCCCATTTCTGCGCCGGATCAGCAACTGGGAAGCCTGCAGCGATCAGACCGGCAGCATCATCACGCTGCTCAGAGCGAACAGTTTCATCAGATGAACCGTACTCTAATGTTACGTTAGCAAAACCGTTGGCACCAAGTTCCATACCCACATTGCCCGCGAAGTAAGCCATGTCGCCATCGCCTTCAGCGTATTGACCCATACGGATCTGAGCAGAACCACCTTCACTAGCATCTTTCAGTTTGAAGTTGATTACGCCGGCCAGAGCATCAGAACCATACTGAGCTGCTGCACCATCACGCAAGACTTCGACGCTCTTTAGAGCCATGCCAGGAATAGTGGAAACGTCAGCACCGTGAGAACCGTCCGAGATACCACCAGCAGACCAAACGATAACGCTGGCTCTGTGACGACGCTTGTTGTTGACCAGAATCAACGAGTGATCTGGCGCCATGCCGCGAAGCTGGAATGGACGTACCAGAGTTGCTGCATCACTGATCGGCTGATCGTTAACTGAGAAAGAAGGTACAGAGTTACGCAGCAAGTTAGCTACGTCCATGTCACCCTGGTTAGTCAGTTCGGCGCTGGTGATAACATCAACCGCTGAGACTGTATCGATGGCTGAACGAGCTTTGGCACGACTACCGGTAGTAACAATTTCTTCAACCATAGCGCCTTCGGCGAAAGCTACTGTTGGCAGCATAGTGCCGCCAGCAATAATAGCCGCTGCTAGTGAAGTTAATTTCAAAATGGATGTATTTTTCATAAATCTCCCCCGAGATATTGGAATTTTGGGATGTTATTTTTTTATATTTAGGCCTTAAAATATCTTGACCGGCGCTCACCGTAACACATGGGTCAAATTGTGCCTACTTTTAGGAATTTATTTATGGCTGCTGGGTCACATAGATAAAAACTTGTATATAAGCGTCACCGCTTGCCCCCGAGTAACTGCCTACGTTCAATAGTGGGTATACTCGGATGTGTAAAATCGGCACATAGGAATAAATATCATGCCAGACCTTAAGACGCATCAGGGTAGCTGCCACTGCGGCGCGGTCAAATTTGAAATCGATGCACCCGGCCAGCTGCACGCGCATGCCTGCAACTGTTCGATCTGCTATCAGAGTGGTGGCGATCAGATGATTGTGCCGGCATCAAAGTTTCGATTACTCTGCGGAG
>CAXAFJ010000012.1:0-42338 GCA_963968025.1 uncultured Pseudomonadales bacterium
CGATTATTATAAGCAGTATTATTTTCCAAGCTAAATTTCCAAGCTAAATTTCCAAACTAAAAAGTACTGAGTCAATATGAGTAAGCAGCGCGTTTTAACCGGCATCACCACTTCCGGAACTCCCCATTTGGGCAACTATGTGGGGGCGATTCGGCCGGCGATTGAAGCGAGCCGCAGTGGCGATTTCGAGTCATTTTTCTTTTTGGCCGACTATCACTCATTGATCAAGTCTCAGGATCCGGAGATGGTCCACCGCTCCACTATGGAGATCGCCGCCACTTGGTTGGCTCTGGGATTGGACCCAGATAAAGTCACCTTTTACCGTCAATCGGATATTCCGGAAATTCCCGAGCTAACCTGGTTTCTCACCTGCATGACCGCCAAAGGCTTGATGAATCGCGCCCACGCCTATAAAGGCTCCGTTCAAACCAACGAAGAGCAGGGCGAAGACGCTGATCATGGTATTACCATGGGACTGTTTAGCTATCCGATACTGATGGCTGCGGATATCCTGATGTTTAATGCCCATAAAATTCCCGTTGGCCGCGATCAAATTCAGCATGTGGAAATGGCCCGTGATGTAGCTCAGCGCTTCAATCACCACTATGGCGAGCACTTTGTTCTGCCGGCCGCAGTGGTCGATGACAATGTTGCGGTATTACAGGGTTTGGACGGCCGCAAGATGAGTAAGAGTTACGGCAATACTATTCCGCTGTTTTTAACTGAGAAGCAGCTGAAGAAACATATTAATAAAATCAAAACCAACCTGCTGGAGCCCGGTGAGCCCAAAGATCCGGACTCTTCGGCGGTATTCCAAATCTGGAAAGCCTTTGCCACAGAAGCCGAGGCCGCTGATATGCGTGAGCAGTTTGCCAATGGCATTGCCTGGGGTGAAGCTAAGAAACAGCTGTTTGAGTTGGTTAATACACAGCTGGCCGATGCACGGGAACGCTACGAAACACTAATGCAAGACCCAGCCAAAATAGAAAAAATCTTACAGCAGGGTGCCGTGAAGGCGCGATCTGAAAGCCAGATGCTGATCGCCAAGGTGCGCGATGCTGTGGGAATCAGGCCTTTAGTTTAGTGCTTGGCTATTAATCCACTAGATAGCAGCCTAGTGAGTTTATAAGAATAAATGCAGTTCAGGGATACGAAGAGAAATATTCAACGTATTGATCATGAGATGTCATGCAATGCGCGCTATAATGTGGCCAAAATTTGCCACCAATCGATTTAAGATTTTACCGGAGATGACCTTTGATGAATACAATCATGAGCAGTCGACTGAAGAACCTCGTTTTGATCACTATCGCCAGTGCCGTTTTGTGGGGCTGTGGATCAGGTGATAAGACGGTTAATTTGACCGCTAACCAAGAACAGCAAGTTGCTGCGAGAATAGCCCCCGCTGGTCATGTATCTATGGCTGGACAGGTCGCTGCTGTTACCTCTGGCGGCGCAGTATCGGCCCGTGCCGGTGGTGATATCTATGCCACTAACTGCATTGCCTGTCACAGTTCTGGCGTTGCTGGCGCACCTATCATGGGTGATGTGGCTGCCTGGTCTGCCCGTCTTGAGCAGGGTTTGGAAACTGTCTATGCCAATGCGATCAACGGTATTCGCGGTATGCCAATGCGCGGTACTTGCATGGATTGCAGTGATGACGACGTTAAAGCTGCAGTGGATCATATTCTCGATGGTAGCAAGTAGCCCCTTGAGTTAGATCTATCGCAGTTTAAAGAACCCGCTCAGTTCACTGGCGGGTTTTTTTACGCCTGCAATTTGTTGATTAGCATCGAGGATAAAAAGCCGAGACAAAAAAATACCCGCTTCTCTCAAAGCGGGTATTTAGTTTTTAGTTGTCTTAGCTAGAGCTTTTTGATCTAGAGCTCTTTAATACTAAAGCCCTTCAACACTAAGGCCCTTCAACACTAAGGCCCTTCAACACTAAGGCCCTTTAACACTAAAGCTGAGGCCCTGCATCAAGAATATCCTGCGAGGGTGCAAAGCTAACGATGTTCTCTACAAATAGCTTGGCTAATGTCCCAGCTTGCTTGTCGTAGGCAGCCTTGTCATCCCAGGCATTGCGCGGGTTGAGATACTTGCTATCAACGCCTTCAATGTTTTTCGGGATATTGAGATTCAACAGACCCAAGTGCTCTGACTCACAGTTCTCAAGAGAACCATTGGTAATGGCTGTCACTACAGCGCGGGTTACCGGGATCGGGAATCGATTGCCGACACCGCCGGCACCACCAGATCCGCCAGTCCAGCCAGTGTTGACCAGATAGACTCTAGAGCCGAAATCTTCGATACGCTTCATCAGCAGTTCAGCGTAGACACTTGCTGGACGGGGCATAAAGGGCGAGCCAAAGCAGGTTGAGAAGGTCGGGTGAATGCCCGCTTCTGCACCCAGTTCGGTGGAGCCTACACGCGCGGTATAGCCACTTAAAAAGTGATAGGCAGCGGCTTCTTTACTCAGCATGGAAACCGGTGGCAAGACGCCAGTAACATCACAGGTGAGGAAGATAATATTCTTTGGTTCACCGGATTGGTTCTCGACGCAGCGTTTTTCTACGTGCTCAAGGGGATAGCTACAACGGCCATTTTCAGTGAGGCTGGTATCTGAGTAATCAGCGGTACGCTGACCCTCGGAAATCGCAACGTTCTCGACAATTGAACCAAAGCGAATCGCGTCCCAGATCACTGGCTCGTTTTTCTGACTCAAATCAATGGTCTTGGCGTAACAACCGCCCTCGATATTAAATACGGTTCCCTTGCCCCAGCCGTGCTCGTCGTCGCCGATAAGATAGCGATCAGGGTCTGCGGAGAGAGTGGTTTTACCTGTGCCTGAGAGGCCGAAAAACAGTGCAGTGTCGCCATCTTCACCGACGTTGGCAGCACAGTGCATCGACATCACGTCTTTTTCTGGCAGCAGAAAATTCTGTACCGAGAACATGGCTTTCTTCATCTCACCGGCATAGCGCATACCGCCTAACAGCACTTTGCGCTGAGCGAAGTTGATTAGCACTACGCCATCGCTGTTGGTGCCATCGCGCTCAGGATCACAGACAAAATTGGCGGCATGGAGAATCTTCCACGGCGCTTTGTTTGAGGGGTTGTAGTTGTCGGTACGAATAAACATATTGCGCGCGAACAGGCTGTGCCAAGCGGTTTCGGTGGTGACCTTTACCGGAATATAGTGCTCAGAGTTTTGACCCACATGGAGCTCAGAAACGAAGCGTTCCTGGTTGGCAACGTACTCAGAAACTCTCTCCCAAAGCGCGTCAAAGCGGCCAGCATCAAAGGGACGGTTAACCGAACCCCAGTCTATAGCGTCAGATGAACTGGGTTCGTCGACAATATATCTATCGGCGGGTGATCTTCCACTGCGGTGGCCGGTGGTGGCGACAAATGCACCCGTATCAGCAAGATGTCCCTCCCCGCGTTTAATAGCCATTTCAATAAGCTCGGTGGAGCCGGGGTCTCTGTGTACAGCAGCGTCGGTCATTCTCTTCCTCTCTTCCAAAGGGGTGAACGATATTTAAGGTAGGTCTTGCTATCTAAAAGTTTTGTTCGCCAATTATGCCAGAAAATACCGGGGAATCTAAGGGCGATTAATGAATACTCTAGGCTGACAAAAATTAGTGTAGCAGAGGTTGTGGAGGGTCAAATAAGAGATTGACATCGGCTGCAGTAAAGCGGTATTCCTGAGAGCAAAACTGACAGTTAATCATAATCAGGCCCTGCTCTGCAGACAGTTCTAGAACATCTTTTCGACCCAGAGAAAGTAGGGCATTTTCGGTGCGCTGACGGGAGCAGCTGCAGGAAAATTGCATCGCGGTGGGATCAAACAAGAGCAGATCCTGCTCATGGAATAACCGGTATAGCTGGTCATTATGGGAGAGTTGCAACTGCTCGTCGCAAGAGAGGGTTTCAAGCAGGTTGGAAACCCGCTGCCAGTCTTCTTGGCTTTTATCATGATCGCCTGAGGAGGGCAGCTGTTGGATAAGCAATCCTGTGGCCGTATTTGCATCCGAGGCCAGCTTGATTTTGGTTGGCAGTTGCTCAGATTGGTAAAAATAGAATTCGAGACAGCTGCTGAGATGTTCTTCGTCAAGAGGCACTACGCCCTGGTAGCGCTCTTTACCCTCGGGTTCGAGAGTAATTGCCAGGGTGGCTTTGCCGAGCAGCTCTTGCAATGTGCTCAGGCTGTCGAGGTTGTCAAAGTCACCGCGCACTATGCCGCGCAATTTATTGTCCTGAGAGCACTCGGCCATTATGGTGGTGATGGGGCCAGCGCCTCGGGCCTGTATGGTGATCATGCCCCGTTGTTTGAGTCTCGAACTGAGCAGACTCACGGCGGCGAGAAATTCGCCAAACAGACGTTCAACCTGAGGCGGGTATTTTTGCAGCGCCAGCAGGTCCTTATAGCTTGAGGACAGAGTGGTGATTTCACCGCGGATATCGGTGCTCTCGAAGATAAAACGCTGAAGTGTATCGTTGTTATTTGTCATAGCCGGCATTGTACTGATATTTTGCAGCGGACCTACTTTAATTAGTTAAAACTCGCAGCTTAATTACCTGAGGCTAATTACTGAGAAATCGGTGAATTTGACGGCGCTGCTTTTTATTCGGTTTACCATCGCTTACCGACGAGCCATTGGCGGCTTTGCGCAGGGCGCTGTCTTTCTCTCTCAGGGCGATACTCTCTGCTGTTTCAGCGTAGAGCAACAGCGCCTCTGGTGCGCCACGGCGCTGTTCAGAGAGGCCGATAACCTCCACCGTCTTGCTGTCAAAACCCTGTTTAATCGTCATGATGGTGCCTAACTCTAACTGCCGACTGGCCTTGGATTTATTGCCATCTATATGAACCTTGCCACTTTCGATGGCGACTTTGGCCAGAGAGCGGGTCTTAAAGAAACGCGCTGCCCAGAGCCATTTATCGATACGCACCTTTTCCATAGGCACCTTGTCCATACGCAGCTTATCCATAGTCTAAGCCAACCCGTCGCTGGTCATAAGATGGGCAAATGAATCGAGCATTGGAAATTTGGATGGCTGACGGCGAGCGTTCTGACTGTCCGGCTGCTCTATGGACAGCAGATGGCCAATGCCATACTTTTCGGCAGACTTGAGAACTGCCTCCGAGTCGTCGATAAACAGGGTGCGCTGAGGGTCGAAGTGTATATTGCTCTGCAGCTGTTGCCAGAACCGTTGATCCTCTTTTGGTTGACCGTAGTCGTGGGAGGAGATAACCGAGTCGAGGTGGGCATCGAGGCCGGTTATGGCGAACTTTAGGTCAACACTGTCACGATGGGCGTTGGTCACCAATACCCGCTGCTTATTGTGGGTACCAAGGGCTTCAAGAAACAAGCGGGCGTGAGGGCGATAGCCGATAAGGTGTTCAATTTCCTGTTTCAGGGCGAGAATATCCAGGTCAAACTCCTCAGACCAGAAATCAGTGCAATACCAGTTTAGGGTTCCCTGAAAATCAGTCATGCGTCGGGTCAGCTGCTCGGCGACCTTTTCCACAGACATATTGTGCTGCTCGGCATAGCGCTTGGGCAGATGCTGTAGCCAGAAAAACGTATCGAAATGCAGGTCGAGCAAGGTGCCGTCCATATCCAATAGTACAGTGTCGATGTTGCGCCAATCTAGCGTCATTATTATTAATCCAGCGTTGGAATAGGGTAGTTGTGACTAGAATAAATCATCGGGCAAGGCGTTGTCAGCCTCGCCTGGCAGTGTGTTACCGGCGCTCAACTCAGGGACATTTCCGCTTCTAAAAAACTCAAAAATACCGCGTTGGTTGGGTGCCACACGCTTGCCGGTTTTGGCATCGATCTTCACCATAACGATTCCATCTGGCTGCGCTCGCTCTACATTAGGTTTACCCTCAAGTGCCTGGCGGGCAAAGTTGATCCAGATCGGCAGCGCCGCAGAGCCGCCATATTCGTTGCGGCCAATCTTGGAGTTGTTATCAAACCCCACCCAGGTAGTCACTGTTAGGTGCGGTGAATAACCCGAGAACCAAGCATCGCGAGGTCCATTAGTGGTGCCAGTCTTGCCCGCTAGATCTGTGCGCTTAAGCACTTTGGCTTTGACGCCGGTGCCGCGCAAGATGACATCTTTTAACATTGAGTCGATCAAAAAAGCCGTCTGTTTATTCACTACTCTAGCGGCGCTGGGATTAACAGTGTCTGTGGGTCGCTGCTGCAGCGCCCGTTTAATCACCTCTAAGCTCTGACGCTCTTCTTCGGCGATTGACTCATTGGCGAGACTATTGAGTAGCTCTTCGAGCTGCAGGTCCACCGCATTAACATTGGCGGAGTAGGCTGTTGCATCAGTTGGCTGCTCTTGCTGGGCCAAATTTGTCGGATTGGCTGTGCGCTCATCGCTATCGATCTCACAGCTATTACAAACTGTCTTGGGCGTCGCTTGGTAGATGATATTACCATCGCGGTCGATCACTGTGGCCAGCAGATAGGGAGACACACTGTAGCCCCCATTGGCGAGTATGTTATACGCACTGGCGACTTTTAGAGGCGTTAAGGCATGGCTGCCGAGTGCCAGGGAAAGATCCAGGGGCATATCGCCGGTATCAAAGCCAAAAGCCTGTAGCCCCTCTAAAGTGCGATCAATACCCATGCGTCGCAGCAGTCTGATCGAGACCATATTACGCGAGCGATAGAGCGCCTCCCGGAGCCTTGTGGGTCCGTAGAATTTGCCGCCGTCATTCTCTGGGCGCCACATATCCTCTAGGTTTTTATCGTTAAACACCACCGGTGCATCATTGATAATCGAGGCCGGTGTAAAGCCACTGTTCAGTGCCGTGGCATAGATAAACGGTTTGAAATTGGAACCGGGCTGACGCAGGGCCTGGGTCACTCGGTTAAAGCGACTGCTGCGGAAATCAAAGCCACCCACCAGGGTGCGAATGGCGCCATCTTCTGGATTCAGCGCCACCAGTGCAGCCTGTACCTCGGGCATCTGCGCCAGGGTTGGAGTGTTGTCGACCCTGCGCACTATGCGAATAAGATCCCCTGGGCTAAACAGTTCGGCGGCGCTGGTAATCGGTGCGCTGCGTGCATTGACGGTTTTATACAGACGCAGATCCTTGAGCCCATCCAGCCAGTTGAGTTCCTCGAACTCGCCATCGCGGTTGAGCAGGGTGAGATGGTCGTCGGCGACATCGCTGACAATCACCGGCTCAAGTACGCCAAAGGTGGTGGTCTTACTGAGCAGCTCAGCCCACTCTTCCTGGACCACTGCGCTCTTTTCTGGGCCGCGATAACCGTGCCGTTGGTCATAGGCGAGAATGCCGCTTTGCAGTGCCTCTACACCCTGTTTTTGCATTGTCGAATCAACAGTGGTGATGGCGGAATAGCCTTCGGTATAGGCTTTTAGGCCAAACTTGTCCACCACCTGCTGACGCACCATCTCGGCGATATAGGCGGCGCTGAGTTCGGATATTGAACCGTGGTAAGAGGCCTGATCTGGCTCTGCCAGGGCACTCTGATACTGCTCTTCAGTGATATTTCCCAGTGACAGCATGCGCCTGAGAATCCAGTTGCGGCGCACCAGCGCGCGCTCGGGATTGGCAATCGGGTTATAGGCCGAGGGGGCTTTGGGCAGGCCTGCAATCATTGCACTCTGGGCCAGGGTTAGCTGGTTGAGTTTTTTACCGTAATAGACATTGGCTGCGGCACCGATGCCATAGGCTCGGTTGCCAAAGTAAATCTTGTTGGTATAAAGAGAGAGGATCTCCTGCTTGGTGAGGCCCTCCTCAATCTTAAAGGCCAGTAGAATCTCATTAAATTTACGCGTGAATTCCTGGCGATTACTGAGAAAGAAGTTGCGCGCCACCTGCATAGTGATAGTGCTGCCACCGCTGCGTATGCGGCCGGTAGTCACCAGCTCGCCGGCAGCGCGAAGTAGGCCCGTTACCGCGATTCCACTGTGTTCAAAGAAACCGTCATCTTCGGCGGCGAGAAATGCATCGATCATCGGTTGAGGTATTTCGTCGAATGATACCGGCGAACGCTTCTTTTCGCCGAACTCCGCAATAACTTTCAAATCTTGTGAATAGATTCGCAGTGGAATTTGTAACTCGATCTCCTTTAGTTCCTCGACTGATGGGAGTTTTGGGCTAAGGTAGAGATATAAACAGGAGGCGACAACAAGGAAGCCACCTGTTCCAAGGAGGGCTAGCAGAGCTAGAGGCTTAATGAGTCTTCGCATAACTATCGCTTAATCGCCATGTGTACGATGCATAAATATTGTCGATGAGGCCGCCCAATTTCAGGCGCCGAGAAAATTCAGTCTCTATTATAGAGTGTAGAGAATGTGAAGTGCATCATTTGCAAGGTTACCGTCGGTTGTTACCGTGAGCTGCTATTAGAATTTGTGGGCAATTTGTGGGCATAGAGTAGCCTAAATAAAGGACTAATATAAGAAAATGAACTTTTTTGATTTATTCGCCAAACCCTCCAAGCCTAAGCTCGGAGAGGATATCTCCTCATCTGCCGTCAAGCTTATCGAATTGAGCAAGACCGGCAGCGACTTTAAAGTCGAGGCCTATCGGGTTCTACCCCTGCCTGCAAATACCATCGTCGACAAAAATATCGCTGATCTCGATGCATTGTCAGAGACTATCGCCACTGTGGTTAAGCGCTCTGGTAGCAAACTTACCGATATAGTGGCGGCGGTATCCTCGTCATCAGTGATCACCAAAGAAATTGAATTGCCCGCCGGTCTTACTGAATTGCAGATGGAAATGTAGATCGAAGTAGAAGCGGATCAGTATATTCCCTACCCTATGGAAGAGGTCGCTTTCGGCTTTGATGTTTTAGGTGAGGCGGAAAATAATCCCGATCTAGTTCGAGTTCTGCTCGCAGCCTGCCGTCAAGAAAATGTCGAACACCGTCGTCAAGCCCTAGAAATGGCCGGCTTTAATCCCAAGGTTATCGATGTTGAAAGCTTTGCCGTAGAGCGCGCCTACAAGTTAATTGAGGGGCAGCTCGACGAAGTTAGTGATCAAGTTGTAGCGATCGCCGATATCGGTGCAACTGTGTTCAGCTTTACCGTACTGGTGGATGGCAAAATTATCTATAACCGCGAACAGCTATTTGGCGGCAAACAGCTCACCGAAGAAATTCAGCGACGCTATGGGCTGTCCTGGGAAGAGGCCGGAGAGGCAAAGCGCAAAGGGGGACTGCCTGAAGACTATGCCACGGAAGTCTTGGCACCCTTTAAAGAGTCCCTAGTGCAACATATCACCCGCTCACTGCAATTCTTTTACAGCTCGAGCCACTTTAATTATGTCGATCAACTATTTCTCGCCGGGGGTGTTTCGGTACTGGAAGGGCTAGTGGATGAAGTTGAACAGGTTATTGGCCTGCCTACAGCATTGGCCAATCCCTTCGCCAATATGCAACTGCACAAGTCGATCAACCCGACTGCGCTGGCCAATGATGCGCCGGCCATGCTGCTCGCCGTGGGCCTGGCGATGAGGAGTTTTGAATAAATGACTAAGATTAATCTACTTCCCTGGCGGGAAGAAGCCCGAGAGCTGGAGCGCAAAGCCTTTCTTAGCAAGTTGGTAGCCTCTGCTGTTGGCGGTTTGGCGCTTGTGGTTATCTGGGTTTTGTTGGCTCAGAACCAGCTGGACAATCAGAACTCAAGGAACAGTTATCTGCAGTCCAATATTGCCGATATGGATAAAAAAGTGGCCGAGATTAGCCAGCTGAAAAGCAAAAAACAGGAAATGCTTTCGCGCATGAAGGTTATTCAAGACCACCAGGGCAACCGTTCTGAGATCGTTAAAATATTTGATGAACTGGTTCGGGCAGTTCCCGACGGTACCTATTTGGATTCTCTGGAACTTAGCAGTGCAACGATTAAAGTTTCAGGTTATTCCGAGTCGAATAATCGTATTTCGACGTTGATGAGAAATTTGGATAGCTCTCACAAATATGTCAATTCGAACCTGACCAAGGTTCAACACGACTCACGATTAGGCGAACAGGGTAGTGTTTTTGATTTGCAGGTGGATATAGAGAGTCCTGCGGCAGTGGGTGAAGAAAACACCGCGCCCTAGAATTATTGCAGGGAATTACGGCAACATTACGGCACCATTACGGCACCGAAAAAAAATTAATAGCAGGGATGTTATGTCATTTAAAGAGAGTCTAAGTGAACTTAAGGATATCGACTTTGCCGATCTGGATATTCAACAGATTGGGGTCTGGCCTAAGGCATTAAAAACCATTCTGGTGGTCACCATCGTGCTGGTGATTATTGGTTTGGGCTACTTTCTGAAGGTCAAAGATATCAGCCTTTTAACCGAGCGGGCTGCAGTAAAAGAGCGCGAGCTGTTGCAGGAGTATCAGAGCAAAGCTTTTTTGGCCGCCAATCTCGAAGCTTACCGACTACAGATGATTGAGCTGGATGAAACATTCGGCGCATTGCTCAAACAGTTGCCGAAAGACACCGAAGTACCTGGCTTATTAGAAGATATTACCGAGGTCGCCTATGGCAGCGGACTGGTGATGAAGTCGATTAATCTGCAGCCAGAAAAGGTCTCTGAGTTTTATGTCGAGCTGCCGATTAAAATTGATGTCACCGGTGACTACCACGATTTCGGCTCCTTTGTCAGCGGCGTTGCCTCACTGCCACGAATCGTCACCCTCCATGATTACCTGATCAAACAGTCCGACGGCTCACGATTGAGTATGCAGATTGACGCCAAAACCTATAGATACAAAGCGGAGGTCGAACAATGAAAAACCGTTTGATAGTGTTCGCTCTGGTCGCTGCAGCCTCTTTGACTGGTCTCGCTGGCTGTGCCAGTGATCGCCAACACAGTGATTTGGATAATCAAATGAGCGACGCTCGCACCAGACCTCAGGGTGTTATCGAGCCGCTTCCGGTCTATCCCGAGGCAGAGCGCTTTAATTATTCCGCACTGGCTTTGCGCAGTCCTTTTGAGCCCCCAGCAATTATTACAGGCGACGAAAAGGTTTCGGGTAATGCTGTAGCGGCACCAGACCAATCGAGGCCCAAAGAATCCCTCGAGCTAGTCAGTTACGCAGAGTTATCCATGGTTGGGATTTTGGCCAGGGGCGACAAAATGTGGGCCCTTGTGGATGACGGTGGCAGCAAGGTTCATCGGGTTAAACGCGGCAATTACATAGGCAGGAATTTTGGCTTAATCACCCAGGTGAATCGTCGCGAACTTGAGATTATGGAAACCGTTCCAGATGGCAAAGGCGGATGGATTAACCGGCCGCGCACTATGGCTATAGAAGAATAAGCAACTCGCTAGGGAATCGAAAAATGATCAGTCGAATCAAACGTAACATCTATTTTTTATTGGTGCTATTGCCGGGACTTGCCGGTGCAGCAACTCAGGTGACAGATATCGAATTTGCCTCTCTTCAGGGGGATCAATTTGAGATTAAGTTGCAATTTTCTGAGCAACCACCCAAGGCCAATGCCTATGAGATTGGCAACCGGGCGCGCCTGGTGGTGGATTTTCCTGGAGTGGAAAGCAGTTTGCCGCAGAAAAAATATGCCCTAGATTTTGAAAATGCCAGCGCTGCAGTGATTATTTCCGATGGCAAGCGAACTCGACTTATCGTCAATCTAAACGAATCCATTCCCTTTGAAATAGACAGTGATAGTAATAGCGTCACTGTTCGAGCCGGCGCTGGAGCCGGTGTTGGAAGCTCGGATTCGGATACTCCGGCGATGAAGGCAGCTGCCTCTAAAGTATCGACTGCTTCAGACGGCCCTTTAGCGAGTTCCGCCGACGGCTCTTTCGACAGCTCAACAAACCGTTCAAAAGCGAACCAATTTAAACGCAGTGGTTTAGCCATAACCGATGTGGATTTTCGGCGCAGTGAAGATGGTGCCGGCAGCATTATTATTGGCCTCAGCCAGCCCTCAGTGAATGTCGATGTTGATCGCAGTAATGACCAAATTCAACTGTCTTTTTATCAGACCAATCTGCCCGATCGATTCGATAGACGTCTGGATGTTTTAGATTTTGCCACTCCAGTAAAGACTGTCGATAGCAAGCAGGAAGGCACGACCACGACCGTGACTATCGACGCGTCTGGCCAATACGATTATCTCGCCTATCAGGCCGATGGTCAGTATGTGGTTAATATCAAACCACTCAGTGATGCCGAAGTAGAGGCGCAGTCGAAAAAATTTGCCTTTAGTGGTGAACGTCTTACCTTGGATTTCCAAGATATTGAAGTGCGTTCGGTGCTGCAGATAATCGCTGAATTTACCTCCCTCAATCTGGTGGCAAGTGACACGGTTACAGGCAATATTACCCTCTGGTTAGACGATGTACCCTGGGATCAGGCGCTGGAAATCATTCTTAAAGCCAAGGGTTTAGATAAGCGCCGCGAAGGCAATGTGTTGATGGTTGCGCCAGCAGCTGAAATCGCTGAGCAGGAGCGTCTGCAGGTAGAGGCCAACAAACAGCTTCAGGAACTGGCTCCCCTGGAGACCGCCTTCGTTAGAATTAAATATGCTGACGCTGCCGAGATTTTTGAGTTATTTACCGCCAGCCGCACTGATGAAGGTCAGTCCAGTGGCGGAGGCCGCGAGGGCAATGCCACTACCACTATATTATCCGAGCGTGGCAGCGCCATAGTTGATGAGCGCACTAACACCATTATTCTCACTGACACCGAAGATAAGATTAACGCCTTTAAGCGTCTGATCGATGAAATTGATATGCCGATTAAGCAGGTGTTAATTGAAGCGCGTATTGTTATTGCCAATACCGACTTTAAAAAGGAACTCGGCGTAACCTGGGGTCTGGCGGGCATCGATAAGCTGGCCGGCGGCACAGTTGGCAGTGCCTTTGGCGATCGAACTCTGGGCTTTTCCGGACGCCGATCTGGCTTAGCGCCAGGGGCAGGGGTAGTGGAGACCTTTAAGTATTCTGCGGATGAAATCGAGGCAGACGATGGCGCTGACGGATTGCCTGGCACGGCAGATGATGGCCCTACAACCTATACTCGAAATTATGATATTGGCTTGGGTGACAGCTTGGCAGTGGACTTGGGTGTTGCCAACCCCACCGGCTCTTTTAGTCTTGGTTATCTCACCGATAATTTTTTGATTGATCTTGAACTGAGCGCCTTGGAGTCTGATGGATTTGGTGAAATTGTCTCCCAGCCAAAGGTCCTCACTGGCGATAAGCAGCAAGCGGTAATTAAATCGGGAACTGAAATAGCCTACCAAAAGGCTACCTCGAGCGGCGCAACTAGCATAGAATTCAAAGAAGCGGTGTTGCAGCTAGAGGTTACCCCTCAAATCACACCGGATAATAGAATTATTATGGATTTGCTGGTTTCGCAAGATTCGGTAGGTGCATTTACTCCCACAGGTGAGCCGTCTATCGATATTACTCAGTTAGAGACCCAGGCATTGGTCGGCAACGGGCAAACACTGGTATTAGGGGGTATTTTCCAAACAGAAGAAGTTAATGGCACCGATAAAGTGCCGCTGCTGGGTGATTTACCCTTTGTCGGCAAGCTGTTTCGAAATGAACTGCGCAATATTGAAAAACGTGAAATACTGATCTTTATTACCCCTAAAATAATTGACGATAATTTGCTGGATCGATGAAACCTCAACATATCTTTCTCGTCGGCCCCATGGGTGCCGGCAAAACGACTATTGGTAAGCACCTGGCAACCTTGCTGGGTCTGTCCTTTATCGACGTCGACTCTGAGATTGAGGCCCGTGCTGGCGCCGATATTCAGTGGATATTTGATATGGAGGGGGAGGCCGGTTTTCGCGACCGCGAGAGCAAGATGCTGATTGATCTTGTGGCCGACAAGCAGCCCAAGGTGATCGCCACCGGCGGCGGCATTGTCCTTAACGGTGATAATCGAGCAATGCTTCAGACCAGTGGTCTGGTGGTCTATCTGTCTGCCACCTTTGAGCAGCTGGTGGAACGTACCAAGCGTGACAAGACTCGGCCACTGCTCCAGGTCAATGATCGTGAAGCGGTTATCAAGCAACTTATCGAAACTCGCAGTCCGCTCTACAATCAGGTCGCCGACCTGGTATTCCCTTCAGGCTCTACACAGCCTCTGAAGCTGGCAAAAAAACTGGCTGAAGCGGTTTCAGCCCTATGCTAAACTCTCCAGTCTAATTTCCGTCGCCACCCAGTGGTTGCGCCCTTTACTAGCCTCAGTCAGAGTGATTCATGACCGCAAAATCGACACAAGTTCAGGTTTCCTTGGGAGATCGTTCCTACCCTATTTTTATTGGTTCCGATGAAATTCGTAACGCTGATATAGCCAGCTATATCAGCGGCAAAAAAGTGCTTATTGTTACCAACGAGACCATTGCTCCCCTCTACCTCGAGCTGCTCGAGGGTCAGTTAGCGGGCAAACAGGTGAGCAGAGTTATTCTTGCCGATGGCGAACAACATAAAAATCTCGACACTCTCAATCTTATTTTTGACCAGTTAATCGGCGATCACCACGATAGAAAGACCACCTTGATCGCTCTCGGTGGCGGTGTGGTGGGTGATATGACCGGTTTCGCTGCCGCCTGTTATCAGCGCGGTGTGCCCTTTATCCAGATTCCAACCACATTGCTGGCGCAGGTTGACTCTTCCGTGGGTGGCAAGACCGCGGTCAACCATGCCATGGGCAAGAATATGATCGGTGCTTTCTATCAGCCCCAGGCGGTTATTATTGATACAGATACTTTGTCGACGCTGCCCGACCGAGAATTTTATGCAGGCCTTGCTGAGGTTATAAAGTACGGTTTAATTGTCGATGCCGATTTTTTTCAGTGGCTTGAAAATAATATCGATCTATTGCTTCAGCGTGACAAGCAGGCACTGGCTTACGCCATAGAGCTGTCATGTGTGAGCAAGGCGCGTATTGTTGCGGAAGACGAAACCGAACAGGGCATCCGGGCGATCTTGAACTTGGGGCACACCTTTGGTCACGCGATTGAAACCTTTCAGCATTACAAGCAGTGGATTCACGGTGAAGCAGTGGCTGCGGGAATAGTTATGGCTGCAGAGCTATCGGTTATCCGTGGCGATCTTGCTGGAGCGGATTTACTGAGAATCAAAGACCTTTTAACGCGCTGTTCACTGCCAATAGCTCCTCCGGCGGATATGAAAGCCGATGATTTCACACGGTTGATGCTCAGGGATAAGAAAGTCCTCGATGGCCAGTTGCGCTTGGTGCTGCTAAAGCGCCTAGGTGAGGCTGCTGTTACGGACCAATTTTCAATTGATCACCTCAATCAGGTATTAACTCAAGCCTGCACCGCCTAATGACAGACTAAGGTCGTATACAGTTCGACTTTTTGCCCTCAATTAGGCTCCATAGCGCTGTTTACTGCGTAGAAGGTAATTGTCGAATAGTTTTGCAATGTGTAGAATGCGGCTGTTTTGTCTGTTTAGCCTATGTGTGTATCTCAAGGCTATTATCATTTTGCTCTCTAGTGCTGTTTTATTAGCGCATCCCGGCGCTGGTATAGCGCTGCCTTGAGAGTTTAACTTAGAATTTTATTTAGAGTTTATTTATGGCTCAGAGCTTATGTCGGCTTGACGATTTTAAAGATAATTGCGGTTTTGGTTTAATTGCCCATATCAAGGGCAAGACAAGCCACAAGTTACTGCTAAATGCGATTCAGGCACTGACCTGTATGACTCACCGCGGCGGCGTTGCGGCTGACGGTAAAACCGGCGATGGCTGTGGTCTGCTGATGCAGAAACCCGATAGCTTCTTGCGCAGGGTATTGCGAGATAGCCTACAAATAGAGCTTCCTGAGCTCTATGCCGTGGGTGCAGTGATGCTCAACACCGACGAGCAGCAGAGTGCTAAAGCGAAAAATATTCTTGAACAGGAGCTGATTGCTCAGGGTCTGGAGATTTTGGCCTGGCGTGAAGTACCCACGGATAACAGCTGCTTGGGCCCGATTGCGATCGAATCCCTGCCAGCCTTTGAACAGGTATTTGTCGGTCCCGGTGATATCACTGATGAAAAACGCTTTAGCGCGCGCCTATTTATGGGTCGTCGCAAGGCTGAAAAACAGTTGATGGATGACAATCGCTTCCATATCGCTAGTCTCGGCACCAATGTACTCAGCTATAAAGGGCTGATGATGCCCGTGGATCTGCCTGGATTCTATCTGGATCTGGCGGATGAGCGTCTTGAGACCGCGATCTGTGTATTTCACCAGCGCTTTTCAACCAACACCATGCCCCAGTGGCCGCTGGCGCAACCTTTTAGAATGTTGGCGCACAATGGTGAGATCAACACCATTATGGGCAACCGCAACTGGTCAGTTGCACGGACACCAAAGTATAAAACTGATTTATTACCCGACCTGGCTGAAGCTGCGCCGTTGGTTAATCGCACCGGTTCAGATTCATCGAGCCTCGACAATATGCTTGAAATGCTGGTTACCGGTGGTATGGACCTGCACCTTGCGGTGCGGACTTTGGTTCCGCCAGCTTGGCAGAATGTCGAAGATCGCAACCCCGATCACCGCGCCCTCTACGACTACCTCTCCATGCACCAGGAACCCTGGGATGGTCCCGCAGGTCTGGTTATTACCGATGGCCGCTTTGCCGTCTGTACCCTGGATCGCAATGGCCTGCGCCCGTCGCGCTATGTGATTACCAATGATGATGTGATTACCGTTGCATCGGAGATCGGCGTCTACGACTACCGCAGTGAAGATGTAGTGTCCAAAGGCCGTCTTGGGCCCGGGGACATACTCTCTATTGATACTCAGGAAGGTAAAATCTTCTTCCGCGATGAAATCGAAGATCAGCTGGCCGCTCGCCATCCCTACAAACAGTGGCTGAAGGAGGGCCGCTATGCCATCCAGTCGAGCTTTGATCGGGACAGTATTGAAATTGAAGGCAATCTCAGCCGCGATCAAATCAAATGTTATATGAAGATGTTTCAGGTCTCTTTTGAAGAGCGAGATCAGGTGTTGCGCCCACTGGCAGAGGGCGGCCAAGAGGCCACCGGTTCCATGGGTGACGATATCCCGATGGCGGTGCTGTCGAAGAAGCAGCGCAATCTGTTTGATTATTTCCGCCAGCAGTTTGCTCAGGTAACCAATCCACCGATCGATCCACTGCGCGAAGCCATTGTTATGTCTCTGGGTGTGGAGCTCGGTCAAGAAGAGAGTGTCTTCGCTGAAAACCCTTATTTGGGCGCCCGAATTGGCCTCTCTAGCCCGGTGCTTTCGCCGCGTAAATACTACGCTCTAAAGCGCAATGAGTTTGAGCAGTTTCCGGTAGCCAAATTTGCCCTGAACTACGATGCCGCTGAAGAAAATCTGCAGCAGGCTATACAGCGTGTCTGCGCAGAAGTGGCTGCGGCAGTTCGCGACGGCGCAGTGATCTGTATTCTCTCGGATCACAAGATTAGCCCCGAAACACAGCCGATCCATATCTTGTTGGCGGTTGGCGCCGTGCACAATCACCTGATTGAACACGGTTTGCGCACCGATGCCAATATCGTCGCCAGCACCGGCTATGCCCGCGACTCGCACCAGATTGCCGCCCTAATCGGCTGTGGTGCATCGCTTGTCTACCCCTATCTCAGCTACCATGTGCTCTGTGATCTGATCAGCAGCGGTGAGCTATTAGTGGATGTGGATACAGCATTCAAACAGTACCGCAAAGGTATTAACAAAGGTCTGTTGAAAATACTTTCGAAGATGGGTATTTCCACCATTGCCTCCTATCGCGGTGCGCTGTTATTTGAAGCTATTGGTCTCAGCACCGAAGTCATCGATCTCTGTTTCCCCGGTCTTGTCAGTCGTCTTGAGGGCGCTACCTTTGAGGATATCGAAGTAGATCAGACAGCCCTTAAAAAGCTTGCCTGGAAGCTGCGCAAGCCCATCGAGCCCGGCGGCCTGCTGAAGTATGTCCACGGTCAGGAGTACCACGCCTACAATCCAGATGTAGTGCAGACACTGCACAGTGCGGTTCAGAACGGTGATTACAAAGCCTACACCGACTATGCGCGCCTGGTGAATACTCGACCAATTGCCACACTGCGTGACCTACTGAAATTGAATGATAGCTGCACGCCTATCGATATAGAGTCGGTTGAGCCGGTGGCGGATATCGTCAAGCGTTTTGACTCTGCAGGTATGTCTCTGGGTGCTCTCTCCCCTGAGGCTCACGAATCTCTGGCAGAAGCCATGAATACTCTGGGTGGACGTTCCAACTCCGGTGAGGGCGGCGAAGATCCCGCGCGCTATGGCACCATCAAGTCATCGAAAATTAAGCAGATCGCCTCTGGACGTTTTGGCGTGACACCAGCTTATCTATCCAGTGCTGAAGTGCTGCAGATTAAAGTCGCTCAGGGTGCTAAGCCCGGCGAAGGGGGCCAGTTGCCCGGCGGCAAGGTCAATGAGCTAATTGCTCGACTGCGCTTCTCGGTACCGGGGGTGACATTGATCTCGCCACCACCACATCACGATATTTACTCCATCGAAGATCTGGCTCAGTTAATTTTTGATCTGAAACAGGTCAACCCCACGGCTCTGGTTTCGGTGAAGCTGGTATCACGTCCCGGTGTCGGCACTATCGCCGCCGGTGTGGCCAAGGCCTATGCTGATCTAATTACCATCTCTGGCTACGATGGCGGCACTGCCGCGAGTCCCCTGAGTTCGATTCGCTACGCTGGATCACCTTGGGAATTAGGTCTCACTGAAACCCATCAGACGCTTCGTGCCAATGATCTGCGCAGCAAGGTGCGAGTGCAGACCGATGGTGGACTGAAAACTGGTTTGGATGTGATTAAAGCCGCTATTTTGGGTGCCGAGAGCTTTGGCTTTGGTACCGGACCCATGGTTGCCCTGGGTTGTAAGTATCTGCGAATCTGTCACCTGAATAACTGCGCCACCGGTGTAGCCACTCAGGACGAGCGACTGCGTAACGATCACTATCGCGGCACCGTGGCTATGGCGACTAACTTCTTTAAGTTTATTGCCATGGAAACTCGCGAATGGTTGGCCGCTCTGGGTATCAGTTCGCTGGAAGAATTGGTCGGTCGTGTTGACCTATTAGAAACTTTGCCTGGTGAAACTAGCAAGCAACAGCATTTGCAACTGTCACCACTGCTTGAAGTGCGACCCGAATTAGATGGCAAGGCACAGACCTGTTCAGAGCCAAAAAACAACCCGCTGGATAAGGGGTTGCTGGCAGAAGAGATGGTTGCTCAGGCACTGCCATTTATCGAGTCTCAGAGTGGCGGCACATTCGACTTTACAGTCAATAACTGTGACCGTTCCATCGGTGCTCGACTCTCTGGTGAGATCGCCAAGCGCTATGGCAATACTGGCATGTCAGCTGCGCCGATTCGATTGAATCTGAAAGGTGTCGCGGGACAGTCTCTGGGAGTCTGGAATGCCGGCGGCCTAGAGCTGTATCTCGAAGGCGATGCCAATGACTATGTGGGCAAAGGCATGGCTGGGGGCAAGATTGTCTTGCGCCCACCGAGCAACAGTACCTTTGCCTCTCAGGATACGCCGATTATGGGCAACACCTGCCTCTATGGCGCCACTGGCGGCCGTCTGCACGCTGCAGGCACAGTCGGTGAACGCTTTGCCGTGCGCAACTCAGGCGCCACTGCTGTAGTCGAAGGCGCCGGTGATCACTGCTGTGAATATATGACTGGTGGCATAGTCACCGTGCTCGGCGCAGCAGGTTACAATTTCGGCGCGGGTATGACCGGCGGCTTTGCCTATGTTCTGGATATGGAGCGCGACTTTGTCGATCGCTACAATATGGAACTGGTGGATATTCAGCGCATTACTGCTGAGGCCACGGAATCCCACCGGGTTTTCCTTAAAAAGATGATCCGCGAGCATGTCGAAGAGACTGGCAGCGCCTGGGGACAAGAGCTTATTAGCAATTTTTCTGATTACGCATCGAAGTTTTGGTTGGTCAAGCCAAAAGCGGCGACCCTCAACAGCCTTTTAGCACAGGCCCATGACAACCCGCAATAGCGTTGATTAGAGAATAGAGACAAAACTTATGACAGAAAGATTAGATAACCAATTTCAGTTTCTCGACCTTAAACGAGTCGACCCGCCAAAGCGTGATATGAAACGCCGCGTTGGCGAGTTTGTTGAAATTTATGACCCCTTTACTGCCGATGGTGCTGCCGACCAATCCCACCGCTGCCTGTCCTGTGGCAATCCCTATTGCGAGTGGAAATGCCCGGTTCACAATTATATTCCCAACTGGTTACAGCTGGTTGCCGAAGGCAATTTGATCGAAGCTGCGGAACTAAGTCATCAGACCAATTCGCTGCCGGAAGTCTGTGGTCGCGTATGTCCCCAGGACCGTCTCTGTGAGGGGGCCTGTACCCTGAATGATGGTTTCGGCGCTGTAACCATTGGCTCGGTGGAAAAATATATTACCGACACCGCCTTTGCTATGGGCTGGCGTCCGGATATGTCGGACGTGGTTTGGACCGACAAAAAAGTCGCGGTAATCGGCGCTGGACCTGCAGGTATTGGCTGCGCCGATATTCTGATTCGCAATGGCGTCAAGCCAGTGGTCTTTGATCGCTACCCAGAAATTGGCGGACTGCTAACCTTTGGTATCCCCGAATTTAAGTTAGAGAAATCGGTTATCCGCACGCGCCGCGAGATCCTCGAGGGCATGGGTGTTGAGTTCCGTCTGAATATCGAAATCGGCAAAGACATTATGGTCGAAGAGCTGCTCAGTGAATACGATGCCGTGTTTATGGGCATGGGCACCTACACCACCATGAAAGGCGGATTCCCCGGCGAAGATCTCGAGAACGTTCATGAAGCGCTGTCGTTCCTAGTGTCTAACGTCAACCGCAATCTCGGCTTTGAGAAATCTAAAGATGACTTTATCGGCCTTAAGGGCAAGCATGTGGTGGTTCTCGGCGGTGGTGATACGGCCATGGACTGTAACCGCACCTCGATTCGTCAGGGCGCTACCAGCGTTACCTGCGCCTATCGTCGCGATGAAGAAAATATGCCCGGCTCGCGCAAGGAAGTAAAAAATGCTCGGGAAGAGGGTGTGGTATTCAAATTTAATATGCAGCCAGTGGAACTGATGGCCGATGCCGAGGGCCGTGTTGAAGGGGTCAAAGTCGTTTCCACATCCCTGGGTGCTCCGGACCAAAATGGCCGTCGCCGACCTGAAGTGATAGCCGGTAGTGAAGAGATTTTACCTGCGGATGCAGTCTTGGTAGCCTTTGGCTTTAAGCCAAGTCCTCCAGCCTGGCTCACCGGTATCGAAGTGAATACCTCCGACTGGGGCGCAGTCATGGCCGCAGAAGAGCAGACATTCCCCTTCCAGACCACTAATCCGAAGATATTTGCCGGTGGTGATATGGTTCGTGGTTCTGATCTGGTGGTTACAGCAGTCTGGGAAGGTCGCGAGGCCGCCAAAGGCATTTTGGATTATCTCGATGTTTAATCTCTAGCATCGACTAAATTGCATCTAAAGTGCACCTAAATTGCATCTAACGTTATTGCTCCTAATTGACTACTGTGGAAATTGAATGTCTGAATTAAAAAATGATCGCTTCCTCAAGGCGCTGATGCGCCAGCCTGTTGACCGCACACCCGTGTGGATGATGCGCCAAGCGGGCCGCTATCTGCCCGAGTACCGCGCAGTGAGGACTCAGGCCGGCGACTTTATGAGTCTGTGCAAGAACACTGAGCTTGCCTGTGAAGTGACGCTACAGCCTCTCGAACGCTACGAGATGGACGCGGCAATTTTGTTTTCCGATATTTTAACCATACCCGATGCCATGGGCTTGGGACTTTACTTTGAAACCGGAGAAGGTCCTAAATTTCGCAAGCCAGTGAGAACTGAGGCGGATATCGAAGCCCTTGAAGTGATCGACACCGCCAGCGACCTCTCCTATGTCACCGATGCCGTGACCATGATTCGTCGCGAGCTCAATGGTCGGGTACCCTTGATCGGTTTTTCCGGCAGTCCCTGGACATTAGCCACTTATATGATCGAAGGTCAGAGCAGCCGCGACTTTGCGCGGGCCAAAACCATGCTCTATACCCAGCCTGAATTAATCCATCAACTACTTGAGAAACTGGCCCTGTCAGTAATCGATTACCTGAATGCCCAGATCCGTGCCGGTGCTCAGGTGGTGCAGATATTTGATACCTGGGGTGGCGCACTGAGTCACGCCGCTTACGCCGAATTCTCTCTCGCCTATATGCAGAAAATAGTCGATGGATTAATCAGTCATCAGGATGGTCGCGATGTGCCGGTTATTCTTTTCACCAAAGGTGGTGGCCTGTGGCTGGAAAAGATGGCCGACACTGGCTGTCATGCACTGGGTCTCGATTGGACCATGGATATTGCCGCGGCCAAGGGCCGAGTTGGCGATAGAGTAGCCCTGCAAGGGAACATGGATCCGGCCGTTTTGAGAGCTGATCCAGCCGTTATCGAGACACAGGTTGAGGCTATCCTGAAAGGCTATGGCGGTGGTCCCGGACATATCTTTAACCTCGGTCATGGCATTACCCCCGACATCCACCCAGACAATGTAAAAGTCTTTATTGATGCGGTTCACAAATTTTCTGGAAACTACTGATTTACGCCTGCTCTTCTTAGTCTATATTTAGTAAAACCCTACCGGTGCACGCTTTTACTGGGGTGAAAGCGTTACATTTCTTGCTGGTTCGGTTTTGTATTACTAGCGCTGAAAGAGATCTGACACCGTATGTCACTATAGCAACTTAAAGTTTTTATTCATGAACTTGAAGTGGGAATGTTTATTTCTGCTCTCGACAAGCCGTGGGCGGAGACACCCTTTCCGATTCAGGGTTTTTTGATCAAAAATGCTGCCGATGCGGCTCGGGTCAAAGCTTACTGTGACTACGTCTATATCGACATCGCCAAAGGCATCTCGCCAATAGATTTTAAAACCCCCGCTGCCGGCAGCCGCCAATTTAACAATGACCTTCGCAACAAAGCCCAAGATATCAGCCCAATGGTTCGCGGTTTGATGGACAGCCGCCAATACTCTGAGCCACGCAGCTTTGTGATCAAACCGGATATCTACAAAAAAACCGTCGAACTGTTCAAGGAAATGCCTGCCGCCCGCAGAGTGATGAACAATTTAGTCGGCTGTTTAAGTGTTGCCACCCGCCAAGTTGCCAAGGGTGGGCCGTTTAATCTGCGCCAACTCCAGCAGTCAGTGAACGATATGGTCGATAGCGTGGTGCGCTGTCCCGATGCCTTTACCTGGTTGCTGCAGCTGCGCGCCAAGGACCGCCACACTCACGACCACAGTATTCGCTCAGGTCTCTGGGCGACCCAGTTTGCTCGCCATATTGGCCTTGAAGTAGACCAGCTCAAAGATATCTGTCTCGCCGCTCTGCTAAAAGATGTGGGCAAGGCCGGTATGGACCGAATGTTATTGCGCAAGTCCGATCGCAATGCCCAAGAAGAGACTGAATATCGCGGCTTTGTAAGTGCCAGTTTAGAAAAACTTAAACAGTCTGATTTCGATAACCGCCGAGTGATGAATATTATTAAATTCCACTGCGAACGTTTTGATGGCAGTGGATTTCCCAAGGGTTGCAGCGGTCAACGGATTCCGTTTCTGGCCGCAGTGGTCGGCATAGCCTCAGAGTTTGACCGTCTCTGTAATCCCCGTGAAGTCTCCAAGGTGCTAACCCCGTCGAAAGCCACCGCCAGACTCTATGATCTTCGCGGCAAAGCATTTGCCGAGGATTTGGTGATTGAGTTTATTCAGTCAGTGGGTTTGTACCCCGCTGGAACAGTGGTGGAACTGACCACCGGTGATCAGGGCATGGTGATTGAGCAAAACCCTAAGTCGAGGCTGTCGCCGAGACTAGCCGTATTTGAATCCACCGAGGCTGGCGCCAATGTCGACAACTACATTTTTGTCGATCTAAAAAATGAAGATAAGGCCCGCGCCCAACTGTAAAAGTTTGGCACCCGCCGGGCCTTTGATGTTGCCAAGTTGGCGATTGTTAAAGATATCGATTCAGAGAGTCTCGGCGTTGATGAGGATATGCTCAATCTATTGATCACTAAGCCTTTTTCTCTCGCCTCCAAAGCTCGGCCTCTGGCGCAGGGCCAGCAGCCAGCCGATCTCAATAATGGTTTTTTTGCCGCACTAAAAGAGCGTCTGTTAGGTTAGCGCCCAGCTCATTTCCTTGCTTCTTACTTATATTTAGCGATCTTCTCGCCCATCTGCACAGCAGCCTGAGGAATAAATGAATCTTGCCAGTCAATTTTATCCTTTTGAAACATCAGAATAACCGTTGAGCCAAACTTAAAGCGTCCGATCTCCTCACCCTTATCAAAACGTAGACCACGGCCTGAGAAATCAGCATTGCGCACTGCACCGCGTCCCGGAGTTTCAAAACCGCCCCAGACTGTCTCGATACCGGCCACCAACATGGCACCGACAAACACCAGTGCAAACTGCCCCAGTTCCGAATCAAACTGACAGACAAGCCTCTCGTTGCGGGCGAATAGACCTGGAAGAGCCTGAGCGGTTTTATCATTAACGGAAAAAAGATCTCCTGGAATATAGCGAGTACTCATAAGCGTGCCGGCAATCGGCATATGCACGCGATGATAATCTTTCGGTGATAGATAGATCGTTGTGAAGGCGCCATCGGTATAGCGTTTGGCTTCTTCGGAGTCGCCGAGCAGGCGGCTGGCCGAATAATCACTGCCTTTGGCTTGAATAATTCGCTGCTGAGTAATGGGGCCGGCCTGACTCACTGCACCGTCGGCAGGCGATATTAGAGCATCTGAGTCCTGATCAATGGGGCGCGCGCCCTCTTTTAAGGCCCGGGTAAAAAAGCTATTAAAGTTTTCATAATCGTCCAGGTCGCTGCTTGCGGCTTCATCGATATTAATATCGAAGGCGGCAATAGCGCGCTCGATAAGCCGATTTTTTAACCAGGGCATTTTTGATTCGGCCGCTCTGGCAATCAGTCTTGAGAGGGCATGCTGGGGAAGTAGTCGTTGCAGAGCAACAAATAATTCTGCTTGATGATTCATAGTTTCAAACTCTTAATTTATTGTTAAATTGGTCTCTGAGAGCCATCAGCTTCTCGACTAAAACAGCCATCAGCTTCTCGACCAAAACAGCCATCAGCCTCTCGACTAAAACAGCCTTCAGCGTCTCGATTAAAACGGCCTTCAGCGTCTCAATTAAAAAGCTAGGTTCTATCCGCGCTCAACTGGGGTGTGATCGAGGCTGCCCCATTCGGCCCATGAGCCATCGTAGGCACTGATATTTTTATACTCTAAAATTCGCGCCACCATATAGGTAAAGCCCGAACGGTGGTGACTCTGGCAGTGAGTTGCCACAGACTTATTTTTACCCAGACCAGCATTATTAAGGATTGCCTGGGCATCTTCACGAATTCGCAAGTTGCGCTGTGGATTCATCAGCGCCGTCCACTCAATATTAATCGCCCCGGGAATATGGCCACCGCGAGCAGAGCGGACCATATTGCCACTGTACTCCCCGGGACCGCGCGCATCCCAAACGGCAAAGTCGGAGTTACTCAACTGGCTGATAATCTGGTCTGCGCTGATCAATACTTTTGGATTGGCAATGCTAACTTCAGTGTCCGACGCCAGTGGCTGATTAGCCTGTGACTCGGTGACAAAACCCTCTTTTATCCAGGCAACAATACCGCCATTTAGATAAGACCAGTTTTTATAGCCGAGCAGATCCAATGTCCAGGCAAAGCGCCCAGCCCAGCCGCCACCTTCATCGTCGTAAATCACAACGTGACTATGGGCATTAATACCCAGGTAGCGAATAATATTTTGCAGCTGTTCCAAAGAGGGCAGCTTGCCAGGGTAGGGGGCAGTGCCTGCCATCAAGGCACCGGGTTGCAAATGCACAGCGCCCGGAACATGTTTCTGGCGATAGAGGGCGTCGCTACAGAGATCGACGATGATTAAATTATCGTTATTTTGCTCTGAGCCCAATAGGGTTTCGAAGAGCGCCGGTTCCAGTAGGCGGGGAATATCAGCCGCCATTAGTCTTCATCCTGACTGGCAAGGATATTGCGGTAATTGAGCAATCTAATCGGCAGAATTTTACCCTCTTCCGCCGCGGCAAGCAGGGCGCAACCCAACTCAACCGAATGTTTACAGTCTCTGAACTTGCAGTAACCCAGAAAGGGTCTGAACTCGATAAAGCCATCGATAATCTGTTCATCACTTAAATTGGTCACGGCAAATTCCCGAATACCGGGGGAATCGATTAGGTGGCCGCCATTTTCAAGATGAAACAGTCGTGATGCGGTGGTGGTATGTTGGCCTTTGTCCTTGCCCGCGGAGAGCTCGCCCACCAAGATATTGGCATCCGGTTGCAGCTCATTGATCAGTGAGGATTTACCGACACCAGACTGGCCAACAAACACCGAAGTGTGGGTAGCCATATAGTCTTTCAATTCCTCGAGCCCCTCACCGGTGGTCGCGGAGACGCAAAGCACCTCATAACCGACGGTGCGGTAATCCTTTAACAGCTGCTCAACCTTTGGAAAATCACTGTCGCTGAGCATGTCGAATTTATTGATGATTAATACCGGCTGAATACCTTGGGCTTCCGAAGCAATCAGATAGCGGTCGATCAGATTGCTATAGGGTGTCGGCTTAGCCGCAAAGACAATGGCGATACGGTCCACATTGGCCGCTACCGGACGCAGCTTGCCATAGGGGTCGGGGCGCAGCAGTTCGGAGTCTCGTGGCTCTCTGGCGACCACAACGCCCACCGGTTCGGCATAGCGCCAGACCACGCGATCCCCAGTTACCAGAGGTTCGAGATTGGTGCGCAGATGACAGCGGTAAATATTGCCCTTAAAGCGATCTTCTAGGCCTTCGATATCCACCTGGGCGCCAAAGTTGGTGATTACGGTTCCGAGTATCTCTGGACCCAGCTGGGTAAGGTTTTCAAGTTGCTCATCTGAGACCGATTTTTTCGTAATAGCCCGCGCGCGGCGTCGCTCCTGAATCGATTGGATGCGACCTTTTTGCTGTTTACTGAGATTGCGTTTCGCCATTAATGCTCTCGCGGATTTAGGTTGTGCGCCATGTCTGGCGTTATCGGCTGCAAGGATATAGCATATCCGCCTCGAGGAACATTTTGCTAACCCCACTTGGAAGATTTAGATGACCGCTGTAACCGCCAATGCCAACACTGACCCGCAGAATTTAATCTGGATCGATCTGGAAATGACCGGGCTGAGTCCTGAACATGACCGGATTATTGAAATTGCCACGGTAGTCACGGACAAAGACCTCAATGTTCTCGCCGAGGGTCCAATGATCGCGGTACATCAGTCAGATAAGCTACTCGGCGGCATGGACGAGTGGAATACGCGCCAACACGGGGGTTCCGGGCTCACCGAAAGAGTGCGTCAGAGTGTTGTGACTGAAGCTGAGGCCGAATTAGCCACGATTGAATTTTTGCGTCAGTGGGTGCCGGCGGGCAAGTCGCCCATGTGCGGTAACTCGATCTGTCAGGACAGGCGTTTTTTAGCTAACTATATGACCGACTTGCAGAGTTTCTTTCACTATCGAAATCTGGATGTGAGTACGTTAAAAGAATTGGTCCAGCGCTGGAAGCCGGAACTGGCCAATGGCTTTAAAAAGCGTGGCAGTCATTTGGCGATGGATGATATTTACGATTCGATTCGCGAATTGGAATACTACCGGGAAGTATTTATTAAGCTTTAAAAAACTTTACGCTGCTATCTCTGCTCTGCTGCGCAGGCCTCTGTTGCTGATTGAGCGCCCAGAGCACATGTTCCCGCACCAGGGCAGAGGGGTCGTCGACCCTTTTATTTAGCGCGTCGATAATCTTCTCTGATGTCGGCGCATTGCCCAACCCCACCGAGAGATTACGCAGCCAGCGCTGATAGCCAATGCGGCGAATCGGTGAACCCTCGGTATTGTTTAAAAACTCTTCTTCAGTCCATTCAAACAGTGTCACTAAATCCGAATTATCGAGATTGTGCCGCGGGGCAAAGTCGATTTCCTTGGTTTTTGAAGAGTAGCGATTCCAGGGGCAAATAATCTGGCAGTCATCACAACCAAATACCCGATTGCCCATCAGTGGGCGCAACTCTTCAGGGATTGAGTCCTGGCTCTCGATAGTCAGATAGGAAATACATCGTCGCGCATCCAGCACATAGGGTTCGGGAAAGGCATTGGTGGGGCAGATTTTTAAGCAGGCGCGACAGTTACCGCATTTATTCGTTTGCTCACTGATATCAACCGGCAGTTCCAGGGAGATATAAATCTCTCCCAGAAAAAACCAAGAGCCGGCTTTGTCGTTAAGCAACAGTGTGTTTTTGCCGATCCAACCCAATCCGGCCTGCTCGGCGATAGGTTTCTCCATCACCGGGGCGCTGTCGACAAAAGGTCGTTGGGTTAACTGCAGGTGATTGAATCCGAGAAAATCTATTTCAGCTTCAATCTTTTTACCTAATTTGGCCAGCCGTTTGCGGATCAGTTTGTGATAGTCACGACCCAGCGCATACCTTGATATATAAGCTTTATTGTCATCCTTCAATACCGCAATCATATTGCTGTCGGCGAGATAGTCCATGCGCACCGAAATTACCCGCAGGCTATTTTCCACAAGTTGATCTGGGGTATAGCGCTTTTCGCCGTGCTCCCCCATCCACTGCATGGATCCCTGATAGCCTTTATCCAACCAGTTCAAGAGATTTGTTGAGGCTGCACTGAGATCTGGTTTGGAAATAGCCACCTGCTGAAAACCCAGCTCCAAGCCCCAGGCTTTAACTTTTTTCGCGAGATCCTTGAGCTTATCGGTTTCGGGCATGGTTTCAGGGCTAATCTGGCATATAATCGCGCTAATCTTACTGGGAACTCGCGGTTATGTCGCACATTGTTATTCAAGACGCCTTATACAGGGCTGAATCTGTTCGTAAATTGGACCAACTTTCCTTTGAAGCGCTGCCTGATAGCTCGAGCATGACTCTAATGAAGCGCGCCGGTCGAGCCGCTTTTAATGAACTGCTTGAAGCCTTTGGCACAGCCCCACTAATCACTGTATTTTGCGGTTCCGGTAACAATGCTGGCGACGGCTATATAGTGGCCACTCTGGCCGCCGAGAAAAGCCTCGCTGTGCGCGTGGTTGAGTTATCAACCCCAGCCAAATTATCAGCCGATGCTGTTACAGCACGAGACTATGCGGTTAACGCCGGTGTTATTTTTGCGCCGTTTAGCGAAACTATCGATCTCTCTGAAGGTGTTGTCGTCGACGCACTGCTGGGCATAGGCGCTACTGGCGCGATGCGCGAGCCCTATGGTGCCGCTATCGAGATGATTAATCAGGCATCACTACCGGTCTTGGCTATCGATCTGCCCTCAGGGCTCTGCGCCGATTCCGGTGCTGAAGCCGAGGTCGCGATTAGTGCCGATATCACCGTGACCTTCGTCGCTGCCAAGCAGGGTATGTTTAGCGGTCGCGGTCCGGCTCTCTGCGGTGAAGTTATTTATCACTCTCTGGATATCGACGAAGATATTTTTCACCAGGTTGAACCTTCTGCACAGCTGATGGACCTCAATGAGCTGATCGAACATCTGCCAACCCGTGACGTGGATGCTTACAAGAATCAGTTTGGTCACAGTATGGTGATTGGCGGCGATCACGGCTTTGGTGGCGCGGCAATGATGACTGCTGAAGCGGCGCTGCGCACGGGTTCTGGACTGGTCAGTATGGCCACTCGCCCAGCCCATGTTGCTGGAGCGCTGGCGCGTCAGCCGGAAGTGATGGTCAGTGGAATTGTTTCTGGCCAAGAATTAGAGCCGCTATTAGACAAGCCTTCAGTATTAATTGTCGGCCCCGGTCTCGGCCGCTCGCCCTGGTCTGAGCAGTTACTGCAGAAAGCCGTGGCCACCGGTTTACCCATGGTCGTGGATGCCGATGGCTTAAATATTATTGCCGAGGGTCGAGTTGTGTCACAGCCGGATGGCAGCAACTGGGTTATGACACCCCATCCCGCTGAAGCCGCGCGGCTCTTAAATATCAGTGTCGCAGAGGTACAGGCTGATCGTTTTGCCGCGGTTCGCCAGCTCCAAGAAAAATATAATGCGGTGGTTTTATTAAAAGGTGCCGGCACATTAATTGCTGCCCCTGGGGATAAAATTATTGCGGTCTGTCCTTACGGTAATCCGGGTATGGCCACTGGCGGTATGGGCGATGTGCTCTCGGGTATTATCGGTGCTCTCTTAGCTCAGGGCCTCGAGGCCAAAGTGGCAGCCCAGTTGGGTTGTTGCCTGCATTCGGCAGCGGCGGATATGGCCGTGGAAGAGCAGGGCATACGTGGTCTCACAGCAACAGATTTACTCGGTTATCTGCGCAAGCTATTAAACGGTGAACTGACATAACGCTTTGATAACAAACGCCTAAAAATACCATAAGAAGATGAGAGTGCAGTCTGGTGACTGAGAAAAAAAATCAAGCCGCTCTAGAATTTACGCTAGCGCTAATCGATGAAGCGGCAATGTTGCAGTTTGGCAATCGTATTGCTGTGGCGCTTAGTCGTGGGCTAAAAAATACGCTTGAGAATGACTGTCCGGTAAAGGCTCCGGAGCAGGCTCTGCTTATTGCCCTGCAAGGGGATCTAGGTGCTGGCAAGACGACCCTTAGTCGCGGGGTGTTGTTAGGCTTAGGTCATACTGGCGCAGTTAAAAGTCCGACCTATACTTTGGTAGAGCCCTATGAATTGCTTATCGGGCAGATATGCCACTTTGACTTCTATCGGCTGCAGGACCCGGAAGAGCTCGAATATATGGGCTTTCGAGATTATCTGGTGGAATCGCGGCTGTGCTTGATAGAATGGCCCGAACGGGGTGCCGGTTTTTTGCCTGAAGCAGATATTTTGATTGAGATTGTGCAACTCGACAAGGGTCGCAAAGTGACGATCAGGGGGCAGTCAGAACAGGCCAAAATAATAATTTCTCAGCTCGATCGAGAAACCAATGGGGTTACCAGTGCCGATTAAAAGCACTTTAATATTCAAATACACTGCTCTGACAGGTTGGTTTATCGCCTGCCTAGCAATGCTCCTGATCAGCTCCAGCTACGCTGCCGAGGTCGACAGCGTAAGACTCTGGCGGGCGCCGGATAATACTCGTCTAGTACTGGATCTTAGCGGCCCTGTTGAGCACAAGGTATTCACCCTAGATAACCCCAGTCGTCTGGTTATCGATATTAAAAACAGCAGCCTTAAAACCAGCTTTGATAATCTTGACGTCGCCTCCACGCCGATTGCTGCCATGCGTTCAGGCTTGCGTGGCAGTGCCGATCTGCGGTTAGTGTTTGATCTCAAAGAGCCGGTAAGCGTAAAAAGTTTCACCTTAAAAGCCTACGAACAGTACGGCGATCGACTGGTTATCGATATCTATGATAAAAAACTGCGTGCCACCGAGTCGGTTAGCAAAGTCGTGCCAGTGGATAATCGCCGCATTGTTATTGCTATTGATGCCGGCCATGGCGGTGAAGATCCCGGCGCTTTGGGCCCGAAAAAAGTTCGCGAAAAAGTGGTTGCCCTGCAAATTGCCAAGCGCCTTGAGCGACTATTTGATAAAGACCGTTATTTCACTGGCGAGCTAGTGCGCACCGGTGACTATTATCTGGCCCACCGCAAACGCACCGCTATCGCCCACGATAAACGCGCCGACTTTTTCCTCTCGATTCATGCGGATGCATTTACCAACCCCAAGGCCAATGGCGCGTCGGTTTATGCCCTCTCTACTCGAGGCGCCACCAGTGAAGCGGCACGCTATTTAGCGAGCAAGGAAAACCGTGCAGATCTAATCGGCGGCGCTGGCTCTCTGAGTCTCGATGATAAAGACGATGCCTTGGCTGAAGTGTTACTGGACCTGTCTATGACCGCTACCCTGAGTAGCAGTTTAGATGCTGGCAGCTATGTGCTGAAAAATATGGGTGGTGTGGCGCGGCTGCATAAAAAAAAGGTCGAGCAGGCGGGTTTTTTGGTGCTCAAGTCGCCGGATATTCCCTCGCTGCTTATTGAAACCGGATTTATCTCCAACCCCACTGAGGCCAGTCGTCTCAGTAATGGCAACTATCAGCAGCGTATGGCACAAGCTATATATACTGGCCTGATAGGCTATTTTAACGATCACCCGCCAGCGGGTACTGCTCTTGCGGCGGCGAAAAATACTCGGGTGCGCAGCTATGTGATTGCTCGGGGCGATACACTGTCAGGTATAGCCCAGCGCTACAACACCTCGGTGAAACGTATATTGAACTATAATAAAATGCGTTCCAGCTCCATTAAGGTCGGCCAGAAAATAATGATTCCCGCCGGCTAATGTCCGCGATTTTTGGCGCAGACAAAATCATGATTCGATTTTTAACACGCCGCTAACAGGCTAAAGAAAGGCCACCGCTTATGTCCGTTATCAAAATTCTCAGTCCGCAGTTGGCCAACCAAATTGCGGCCGGTGAAGTAGTGGAGCGTCCGGCCTCAGTGCTTAAAGAGCTAGTGGAAAACAGTCTCGATGCCGGTGCTCAGAGTATCGAGATCGATATTGAACAGGGCGGCGTCAAGCTGATCCGTATTCGCGACGACGGCGGCGGCATTGGCCACGACGATTTGGCTCTGGCCCTGAGTCGCCATGCAACCAGTAAAATTGATGACCTAGAAGATCTTGAAGCCGTTGCCACCCTCGGCTTTCGCGGTGAAGCACTGGCCAGTATCGCCTCGGTGTCGCGCCTTAGCTTAACCTCCAATAACGGCGATGGCAGTGCCTGGAAAGCGATCTCGGAAGGCCGGGATATGCAGGTTGAAGTCACGCCTGCCTCGCACCCTCAGGGCACCAGTGTTGAAGTGCGGGACCTGTTCTTCAATACCCCAGCGCGGCGCAAATTCTTGCGCACCGAAAAAACCGAATATAACCGCATTGACGACAGCATTAAAAAGCTCGCCCTGAGTCGCTTTGACGTGGCCTTTAATCTGCGCCACAATCAGCGCGCCCAAATCAGCCTGCGACCCGCCAAGACCCAGTTGGAACAGGAAAAGCGCGTTGCCGATATTTGCGGCACCACCTTTATGGAGCAGGCCCTGTACGTGGATAATGTCCGTCCCGGCCTGCGTCTCTGGGGCTGGATTGGTCTGCCGACTTTTTCCCGCAGCCAGGCGGATCTGCAACACTTTTTTGTCAATGGCCGCTGTATTCGCGACAAGGTGGTTTCCCACGCCGTGCGCCAGGCTTATCAGGATGTGCTCTATCATGGCCGTCACCCGGCCTTTGTGCTGTTTCTCGAAATCACCCCAGCGGATGTGGATGTCAACGTACACCCAACGAAACACGAGGTGCGCTTTCGCGAAAGCGGCTCGATTCACAGCTTTATTTCCAGCACCCTAAAGAAGGCGCTGGCGGAAGATCGCCCTCAGGATCATCTGCAGACGAATAGTGCAGGTGAGTTAAGCCAGGGAAGTGAGCCGTTTCCCGGTATGGTCAAGCAGCCGTCACCGGACTGGCAGGCGGCACCGCAGTCTCAGCCAGCGATGCAGTTTTCCTCGCGGCCTAACTTTGCTGGCAGCTCATCTGGCGCTACATCGGGTTCAGCTGGATCAATGCAAAATTACCAGAGTCTCTACTCCACCAGTGGGATCAATCTGCCAGAGTCGGATAATCCTCTGGGAGACCAACAGGATATCCCACCCCTGGGTTACGCCATTGCTCAACTAAAGGGTATCTACATTCTCGCCGAGAACCGCGAGGGCTTAATTATTGTCGATATGCATGCCGCCCACGAGCGCATTACCTACGAGCGTATGAAAGGGGCATTCGACGATCAGGGATTGATTTCTCAGCCTCTATTGGTCCCCGAGAGTCTCGCAGTCAGTCAGCGGGAGGCGGATGCCGCCGAACAGCACAATGAGGTCTTTGCCAAACTCGGTTTTGTGGTCGAGCGGGCCGCCGCCGAGAGTGTTATCGTCAGAGAGATTCCGGCCATCTTGCGCGGCTCAGAAGTGGAGGCGCTGCTCCGGGATGTACTCTCGGACCTGCTCGAACACGGCAACTCTGAGCGCATTCGCGACCATATCAATGAAATTCTCTCCACCATGGCCTGTCATGGTTCTGTGCGCGCCAATCGCAAATTGAGTATTCCTGAAATGAATGCACTGCTGAGAGATATGGAAGCCACAGAGCGCAGTGGTCAGTGCAACCATGGACGACCTACCTGGTCACAGCTGACTCTCGATCAACTCGACAAACTATTTTTGAGGGGGCGTTAATCCGGTGGCAAGCAACGAGCGGCCACCGGCAATCTTTGTTATGGGTCCCACCGCCAGCGGCAAGACCGATCTGGCGATAGCCTTGCAGCAGCAGCTGCCTGTTGAATTGATCAATGTGGATTCAGCGCAGATCTATCGGCAGCTGGATATTGGCAGCGCTAAACCGGATAAGGCCACTCTGAAAGCCGCTCCCCATCGCCTGATTGATATTCTCGATCCCTTGGAGAGCTATTCAGCGGCAGATTTTATTGCCGATGCCACTCGCGAGATGGCCGAAATTAGCAGTAGAGGCAAAATTCCCCTGCTGGTGGGCGGCACCATGCTGTATTTTAAGGCGCTGCTTGAGGGGCTGTCGGATATGCCTTCAGCGGATGCTGCTATTCGCGCCGAGATACTTAAGCATGCGGGGGACTTTGGCTGGGCCTCAGTGCACGAGCAATTGCGTGCCGTGGATCCAGAGAGTGCCGCCAGTTTGCACCCCAACCATTCCCAGCGTATTCAGCGGGCTCTCGAAGTCTATAGAATCAGCGGTGTGCCCATGTCGACCCTGCGCCGTGAGCCAAATGTCGGCGGCGTAGCCCAAAGCTACTCGATTAAACAAATTGCACTGCTGCCAAACAATCGAAAGCTTATCCACGACCGTATAGACTATAGGTTCCGCAAGATGATGGACGCGGGGTTTGAGGCGGAAGTTCGGGCACTGTTTCAGCGCGGGGATCTCCATGAAGACCTGCCGGCGATTCGTTCTGTTGGCTATCGTCAGCTATGGCAGCACTTGCAGGGACAGTGCAGCTTAGATGAAGCGGTCGAGAAAGGTATCATTGCCACGCGCCAGTTGGCGAAGAGGCAAATTACCTGGTTGAGAAACTGGCCATCCAGTTGCGAAATACAAGTCGATAATGAGACGGAACTACTGTCCGTCAATAATATTTATCAGTTAGCCTTGAAAAAACTGCCTTCAGCGCCCATATACTGAGGCAACATGGAAAGTTAATGAAAGTTGGCAGTCAATGTTAGTGATGTCGTTGCAGATCAAGTTTGAACTGCATTTTTGCTGCTGGAATGGCGGCTTTATTTAATTAATAAGGAGAAGTATAAATGTCAAAAGGGCATAACTTACAAGACCCTTTTCTTAATGTGTTAAGGAAAGAACGCATCCCGGTGTCCATATTTTTGGTTAACGGAATCAAGTTACAGGGACAGGTAGAATCATTTGATCAATTTGTAGTGCTGCTAAAAAACACTGTTAGCCAAATGGTGTACAAGCACGCTATTTCAACAATTGTCCCATCTCGTATAGTTAAGTTGCCAACCTCTGGCGCAGCGGGAACCCCTGCTCAGGGTGGTTTTGATGACGATGGCGGAAACTACGCTGACGATTATTAAATAGAGTGACATTATTCTTTGAACGACCCGAATTTGGGGAACGAGCGATTCTTGTTCATTTAAAATTGCAGAGCGAGTCCGAACCTGAAGATCCAAGGGAGTTTGAAGAATTAGTACTATCTGCGGGCGGCGATCCAGTGGACTTTATCACTGGCTCCCGCTCCGCTCCCCACGCCAAATTATTTGTCGGCACTGGCAAACTTGAAGAGATTGCCGCGGCGGTTAACAGCCACGATGCCGAACTGGTTATCTTTAACCACAATCTATCTCCCAGCCAAGAACGCAATATTGAAGCCGAACTCAAGTGTCGGGTGTTGGATCGCACCGGTCTGATTCTCGATATTTTTGCTCAGCGCGCCCGCACCCACGAGGGCAAGCTGCAAGTTGAGTTGGCCCAGTTGCAACATCTGTCGACACGACTGGTGCGCGGTTGGACTCACCTTGAACGCCAGCGCGGCGGTATTGGTATGCGCGGTCCCGGTGAAACGCAGCTCGAGTCAGATCGCCGCATGGTTCGCGATCGTATCAAGTCGATCCAAGGTCGCCTGTTAAAAGTGCGCAAGCAGCGTGCTCAGGGACGTCGTGCCCGAGTCCGAGCAGAGGTGCCTGCAGTCTCTTTAGTGGGCTATACCAACGCCGGTAAATCGACGCTATTTAATAATCTGACTCAGTCTGATGTGTTTGTCGCCAACCAATTATTTGCCACTCTCGACCCCACCATGCGCAAGCTCGAAGTGCCGGAACAGGGTCAGGTTGTTTTTGCCGATACCGTAGGTTTTATCAGTCATTTGCCACACCGTTTGGTGGATGCCTTTCGCGCCACCTTGGAAGAGGCGGCCAACGCCACTCTGCTGCTGCATGTGATTGACGCAGCTGCAGATGATCGCGCTACCAATATTAAGCGCGTAGAAGAAGTGCTTAAAGAGATTGATGCTCACAAGTTGCCGACTCTAATGGTCTATAACAAAGTTGATTTGCTCGAAGACTTTACCGCCCGCATTGACCGCAATGCCGAGGGTCAGCCGGTGGCAGTGTGGTTATCAGCGCTCAAAAATGAAGGCCTGGATCTGCTTTTGCAAGCCGTGGCCGAGCGCTTACCGGGACAGTTTATGCACAAAACCCTGCGCCTAAAGCCGGATCAGGGTGCACTGCGTGCATCCCTTTATAGTCACAAAGCCGTATTAGATGAGCAGGTCGATGAAAACGGTTGGATCAACCTAGAGGTCAAGCTCTCAGAGATTGATTTTTTACGCTTGATTAAGAGTTCGGGATTGGATTTAGACGATTTGGTGACACTGTAGCTAGTTGAGGCCAAAGGCTTTAGAATTATGTCGGCGCTAAAATCGTTTAGACGCCGTTGAGACAATTACTTAAATTGGAGAATAATTATGGCCTGGAATGAACCGGGTGGTGGCAAGGACCCATGGGGTGGAAAGCGCGGCAATGACGGCCCGCCAGATCTCGATGAAGCGCTCAACCAACTGAAGAAAAAATTCAGCAGTTTTGGCGGTGGATCAAATGGATCCGGCGCACCTGACGGCAAAAATTTACTCCCAATTGTGGTCGTAGTACTGCTGGTTCTCTGGGGACTGATGGGTTTCTATCAAGTCGATGAGAAAGAGCAGGCCGTTGTCTTGCGTCTGGGTAAGTATCACGACACTCTGGGTTCAGGCCTGCAGTGGAACCCCAAATTGATCGATAAGGTTTACACCGTACGTGTTACCGAAGAGCGGCAGTATTCGGCTCGCGGTTTGATGCTGACCCAGGACGAAAACATTGTTGAGATCTCCTTGACCGTTCAGTACAACATCGAAGATGCCAAGGCTTTTGTGCTCAATATTCGCGACCCAGAGACCAGCCTCAAACATGCCACTGACAGCGCCCTGCGCCATGTGGTCGGCAGCACAGGCCTAGATGGGGTTATCTCCACTGGCCGTGAACAGATTGCTATCTCGACTGCTGAAAAGCTACAAATTCTGCTGAATAATTACCGCAGTGGAATCAATGTGGTGAAGATCAACATCGAAGAGGCGCGACCCCCGAATGAGGTCAAATCTGCCTATGATGATGTGATCAAGGCGAGGGAAGACTTGGAGCGATTAGTCAACGAAGCCCAATCCTATTCCAACGGTATTATTCCTGAAGCCCGCGGTGCCGCTCAGCGTATGCGTGAAGAGGCCGGTGCTTATAAGTCTCAGGTAGTCTCAAAAGCAGAGGGTGAAGCTCAGCGCTTTACTAACCTGTATATAGAATACGCCAAAGCGCCGAAGGTGACTCGAGATCGTCTCTATATAGATGCAGTTGAGAAAGTGATGATGAACAGCACCAAGATTCTGGTGGACACTGAGAGTGGCAATAATATGCTCTATCTGCCACTGGATAAGTTGATTCAAGAGGGCAGCCAGTCGAAGCTTAGATCCGATGAGGGCAACGGCCAGATGATTGATCGCATTACCAATCAGGTGCTGGAGAAGTTGCAGCGTAACGTAGAGCCCACCTCAATGGAGAGAAGACGATGAATAATTTATTAAAGTCGGTAATTGTCGTCGCTGTTTTGTTAATGGTGGCGAGCAGCACACTCTATGTCGTTAGTGAGACCGAGCGCGGTGTGAAATTGCGCTTTGGACGTCTGATTGAAGCTGATATTCAGCCGGGTTTACACATCAAAATGCCTTTTGCAGATGATGTTCGCCTGTTTGATGCGCGAGTTTTGACTGTCGATGCGCAGCCAGCCAGTTTCTTCACTGTTGAGAAGAAGCGCTTGATTGTTGACTCCTATGCCAAGTGGCGCATTTCTAATGTTGAGACTTACTACAAGGCCACTGGTGGCGTTGAAACTGTAGCTCGCAACCGCCTAGCCAATCGTGTCAACAACGGACTTAGAAATCAGTTTGGTACTCGCACTCTGCACGAAGTGGTCTCTGGTGAGCGCGATGCTTTGATGGAAGATATTACTTCTGACCTGAATGAGTCAGTACTCGGCAGTCTGGGTATTGAAGTGGTGGATGTTCGCGTCAAGCGAATCGACCTACCTCAGGAAGTGAGCAGCCAGGTATTTAGACGTATGACCGCCGAGCGTGAGAAAGAAGCGACGGAATTGCGTTCCACAGGTAAGGAAAAAGCTGAGCGGATTCGTGCTTCGGCAGATCGCGAGCGCACCATTGAGCTGGCTAATGCCTATCGTGATGCGGAGCAGCTGCGTGGTACTGGAGACGCTGAGGCAGCGGGCATTTACGCCGACGCCTATCAGCAGGATCCGGAGTTCTACTCCTTTGTGCGTAGTCTCAATGCTTACAAGAACTCGTTTTCCAATAAGGGCGACGTGATGCTTGTGGCGCCGGACAGTGACTTCTTTAAGTATCTGCAAAATCAAGACGGTAAATAATTGGCCCTGTGCCGGTTATTGGTTTTTACACCTTATTTAGGCTGTAAATGGCATTTAAATTCAGTTAAATGCCATTTAAGCTAATTAGCGTAAAAACTCCTGCCACATTGATGGTGACTTTGCTAAAATCGCAAAACCGGGTTCGTCCCGGTTTTTTTGTGCCGATTTAGGGGCCGATTTTTGTGGGTTGTCTTAATTATGCTTAAAGATATAGGTACAGCAATTTGCTTAATGCTGGTGTTGGAGGGGATTATGCCCTTTTTGTCACCCTCGCGATGGCGCGGTATGGTCGAGGTCATAGCTACAGTCGACGATAGCCAAATGCGCCGTATCGGCCTTTTAAGTATGGCCATTGGTGCCGTAGCACTATTTTTCCTGCGCTGAGTTAGCTGGCTTATACCTAAGCCGTTAATTTAGAGCAAAACCGTTTCAAAGCTAGAGGTTGAAAAAAGATTCATGACAATTGCAGATCGTTGGTTATTGCCAGACGGTGTCGATGAGGTGCTTCCAGAGCGCGCTCAGGTTGTCGAGCATCTGCGTCGTCAGCTTCTCGATCTCTACAACTGTTGGGGCTATGACCTGGTGATCCCGCCAATGGTCGAGTTTACCGATTCTCTACTCAGCGGTTCCGGCTCCGATTTGGATCTTATGACCTTTCGTATTACCGATCAGCTAAGTGGTCGAATGATGGGCATTCGTGCCGACATCACGCCGCAAACTGCGAGAATGGATGCCCACAGCTTGCGTCGGGAAGGCCCTAGCAGACTCTGTTACGCCGGCACCGTGTTACACACTCGCCCGCGAGGTCCTCTGGAATCACGCACGCCGATCTCCATTGGTGTCGAGTTGTTTGGTGAAGCCACAGTGGCCGCCGATATCGAAGTTATCGAATTATTATTAGAGAGTATCAGCAGCGCTGGTGTTGAAAATGTGCATCTGGATTTGGGTCACGTGGATATCTTCCGTGGTCTATTGGCCGATGCCGGCCTCAGCGCCGATAGCGAAGCTCAGCTGTTTGATTTGGTCCAGCGCAAGGCTGCTCGAGAGCTGGGTCAGTGGATTGAAACCAATATCAGCGATCCGCAGTTAGCCGGTTGGTTAAATGTATTGCCCAGCCTTGCTGGCAGTATTGAAGTATTGGCCGCCGCCCGTGAAAAATTGGCCGGCGCACCAGCAGCGGTATTAGCTGCAGTGGCGCAGTTGGAAGAGATTGTCGCGGCGATTGCCGAGCGCAATGTCACCGTCTATCTGGATCTCGGCGAACTGCCTGGCTACCACTATCACACCGGTGTGGTTTTTGCCGCCTATGTGCAGGGTTATGGCAAGGCGCTGGGTAACGGCGGGCGCTATGACCATGTGGGGGAAGCCTTTGGCCGCCCTCGTCCGGCCACCGGATTTGCCTGCAACCTCAAATCGTTGGTCAGTCAAAGCGTCACTAAACGGTCCGCTAATTTGGGTGTTTTTGTACCTCAGAGTGGCAATCCCGAGGTGGCCGAACGGATTGTTCAGCTGCGCAGTCAGGGCCATCGAGTGGTGCAGGGTTTTGCCGGGCAACTGGTTGATTACAGTGAACTAAATTGTGACCGTATGCTGGTTGAGCAAGACGGCCAGTGGGTTATTCAAGAGCTGTCCTAAGCTTAATTTTTAAGCGCTAGGCAGCCTAATCTTTATCTTTACGAGCAAGCATTATTATGGGTAGAAATGTCGTTATTCTTGGTTCCCAGTGGGGGGACGAAGGCAAGGGTAAGATCGTTGATTTATTAACTGATAAAGCAACAGTGGTGGCACGTTTTCAAGGTGGCCACAACGCCGGTCATACACTGGTTATCGATGGTAAGAAAACGGCATTACACCTGATACCCTCCGGTATTTTGCGCCCCCATGTCACCTGCGTAATTGGCAACGGTGTAGTGGTTGCTCCGGATGCGTTGTTGAAAGAAATTGCTATGCTTGAAGAGCGCGGGATCGAAGTCCGCGATCGGCTTAAAGTGTCAGGCTCTTGCCCGATAATCCTCAGCTACCATATTGCCCTCGACCAGGCTCGTGAAGCCGCTCGTGGCAATGCCAAGATTGGCACCACCGGTCGCGGTATCGGCCCCGCCTATGAAGACAAAGTAGCACGTCGTGCGCTGCGCCTCGGCGATCTGGCCAATATGGAACGCTTTGCAGTGAAGTTAAAAGAGGTTGTTGATTACCATAACTTCGCGCTGACCGAATATTACAAAGTTGCTCCAGTGGACTATGAAGCCACTCTCGCTGAAGCAAAAGAGTGGGCCGCTGCGCTGCTGCCCATGAAAGGTGATGTCACTAAGATTTTGCACGACGCTCGCGAAGCCGGTGCCGATATTCTTTTTGAAGGGGCCCAGGGTTCACTGCTGGATATAGACCACGGTACATACCCCTACGTTACGTCCTCTAACACCACGGCTGGCGGCGCTGCCACTGGAACCGGTTTTGGGCCACTGTATTTAGATTATATTTTGGGTATTACTAAGGCCTACACCACGCGTGTTGGCTCTGGCCCATTTCCCACCGAACTGAGCTGTGAGATTGGCGCCTACTTAGGTGAAAAAGGCCATGAATTTGGCACTACCACCGGCCGTGAACGCCGCTGTGGCTGGTTTGACGCGGTGGCACTGCGTCAGGCTGTGTTGATTAACAGCATCTCTGGTATCTGTCTCACCAAGCTCGATGTGCTCGATGGTTTGGAAGAGATCAATATCTGTGTCGGCTATATCTACAGCGATGGCAGCGATGCGGGTATTCCAACCCACGCCGATGACTTTGAGGCTATCACCCCAGTGTACGAAACCATGCCTGGCTGGTCTGATGTCACCGTTGGTGCGCAAGATATCGATGCTTTGCCTGCCGCCGCCCGTGCTTATATCACTCGGATCGAAGAGTTGGTTGGCGCGCCAGTGGATGTGGTTTCAACTGGTCCGGACCGCATCGAGACCATTGTTCTACGCCATGCATTTGACTGATCTGAAACGCCCTTAGGGGTTTTCAGATGATCAAAAAGCCTCAGTTTGTCGCTGAGGCTTTTTGCTTTCTGGCGAATAGAAAAATCGTTAGAAGCTAAAACAAAAAAGTTCTTATTTAGCTTAGCAGGCAAGTGCCAAAAAATTAATTAGTTGTTTTTTAACACTAATTTTGGCGCATAATTCCCTTCATAATGCCCCGTATTTCTGTGGCTCTAGAAAAAAATTATCTC
>CAXAFJ010000013.1:0-41118 GCA_963968025.1 uncultured Pseudomonadales bacterium
CGGTAGAAGAGCAGAGCCCCGACGCCATTGTGGCCAAGTGGGATGAGCTCAGCGACCCGGCAAATCATCAGGCTCTTGAGTCTGGTGCTAAACAAACCGAGAAGTTTTTGACCAAAGCGATGGCTGCTCTAAAAGGTGCCTAGTTTTAAAGCCTAAAATTAAAAATCAAAAATAACAGAAAAATAAATAAAGGAAATCCTTATGAAAGAAGCAGTAATAGTTTCAGCCGCTCGTACCCCAATCGGTAGAGCCTTTCGTGGTGCATTTAATAATCTTGAATCACCGTCTATGAGCTCCCACGCAATCACCGCTGCTGTTACACGCTCTGGTGTTGACCCCGCAGAGATTGATGACTGCATCATGGGTGCTGCTATGCAGCAGGGTACTCAGACAATGAACCTTGGTCGTCAAGCGGCTATGGCTTCTGGACTGCCTGTTTCTGTTTCTGGTATGACAGTTGATCGTCAGTGTTCTTCTGGCCTGATGGCAATTTCAATCGGTGCTAACAACATCACTAACGACGGTTCTTCAGTGGTTATTGCCGGTGGTTGTGAGAGCATCAGCTTGATCCAAAATGAAAAATTCAATGTTCACCGTGTTGCGGACCCGTTGGCCATGAAGCATGCGCCTCTGATTCATATGCCTATGCTGGACACTGCTGAGACTGTTGCTAAGCGTTACGGTATTTCTCGTGAAGCCCAGGACGAATACTCAGTGATTTCTCAGGCTCGTACTGCCGCGGCTCAAGAAGCTGGCCTGTATGCAGATGAGATTGTTCCTGTTACTGCTACTAAGCTTGTGACTAACCGTGAAACTGGTGAAGTGACTGAAGAAGTTGTGACTCTGTCTAAAGATGAAGGCAACCGTCCTGGTACTAACCTTGAAGGTCTGTCTGGTTTAAAAGCAGTTCGCAATGGCGGAACTATTACTGGTGGCAATGCGTCACAGCTGTCTGACGGTGCTGCTGCGGTTGTGTTGATGGATGGTACGTTGGCGTCTCAGCGTAATGTTGAGCCACTGGGTATTTATCGTGGTATCGCGGTTGCGGGTTGTGAGCCGGATGAGATGGGTATTGGTCCTGTTTTTGCTATTCCTAAGTTGTTGAAGCGTCACGGTTTGACGGTTGATGATATTGGTTTGTGGGAGTTGAATGAGGCGTTTGCGGTTCAGGTTATTTACTGTCGCGATAAGTTGGGCATTCCTATGGATCGTTTGAATGTTAATGGCGGTTCTATCTCTATCGGTCACCCATTTGGTATGAGTGGCGCGCGTATGGTTATGCACGCGTTGATGGAAGGTAAGCGTCGCGGCGAGAAGTACGTTGTTATCACTATGTGTGTTGGTGGTGGTATGGGTGCTGCTGGTCTGTTTGAGGTCGTTTAGGTCTTAGCTTAAAGCGTCTTGAAATGTTAGTTCAAACAGCCTCTTAGATGATTGTTTAAGGGGCTGTTTTGTTATTTGCCACAGGATATCTTAATAATTTTTGGTGGCGATTAAATTCTGGGCTTCTCTCAGAGAACACGCTGTGAATACGTCCCTGTACGCTCAGATGCCGCGTCCCTGCGGCATATGGTTCTCTAAGAGAAGCCCAGAATCTAATCTTAAATCGTACTTCTGAGTTTTAAATAATTACTTTTTGATTGTGCGTTGATTGTGCGTTGAAAGTGATTTGAAGTTGAGTGCAAGGTCTGCCTGTACAGACCTTGAGCAGCAGGGATGCTGCTCTAGAGCGTACACGGATGTATTTACAGTGAGTCTGTATAGGCAGACCTTGTAGGCAACGCTGAGATATCTATTAAAATCTTCAATAGGTTTTAAACTGGGTCCTATTAGCGCATAACAATAATGAATTAGGGGGTTTAGCAACATGCCAAAAACACTGTTTAGTAGTCTATCTAGCCCATTTGTTAGTCTTATTATTGTATGCAGCTTAGTTGCCTGCGATCAAAAAGCCGATATTGAAATCATCGATTCAGCTGCTAGCCAGTTCACCCTAGACAGTAACCTCCAATTAGCGGAAACCCTTGATATAGAGAACCAAGTGGATTTCGAAAATGCTAAACGTGGCCTTATAGCCAGTGCCCCGGTCAACAAATTGAGCAACGCCGGTGGTACCGAAATCTGGAATGCCGCCGCCTATGACTTTGTGCAAGGCGAAGCCCCAGACACGGTTAACCCAAGCCTCTGGCGTCAGGCCAAATTAAACAGCATTCGCGGACTCTTTGAAGTCGAGAAAGGCCTCTATCAACTGCGCGGTTTTGATCTCGCCAATATGAGCCTGATCAAAAGCGATAATGGTTGGATTGTGGTCGATCCCCTCACCACCCTCGAAACTAGCCGCGTCGCCATGGACTTTGCCGAACAGCATCTCGGCGCGATAAATATCACCGGCGTGATATTTACCCACAGTCATGTCGATCACTTCGGCGGTATCTTGGCACTGCTTAATGCACAGCAGGTCGTCGATAACAATATCCCGGTTATAGCGCCAATAGGTTTTGTTCACGAAGCCGTGAGCGAAAATATTATTGCTGGCCCAGCCATGCTGCGTCGCGGCAGCTATATGTATGGCGACCCCCTCAGTATCTCCGCTACCGGTCATGTGGACACGGGTTTAGGCAAGCAGGTTATCTTTGGCAGCACCTCCATTCTTCAGCCGACAGTGTTAATCGATCAGCCTCAGCAGAGTCTCGCTGTCGATGGTGTCGAGATTGAGTTCTTTAATATGCCCGGTAGCGAAGCCCCCTCCGAGCTGACTTTTTATCTGCCCCAATGGAAAGCCTTTTGTGGTGCCGAGGTGGTCTCCCACGTTATGCACAATGTGCTGACCCTGCGCGGTGCCAAGGTGCGTGATGCGCTGATCTGGAGTGATTACATTGGTCATATCGCCGACTTTATTGAACCCATAGCTGACGCCGCGGTGCTGTTTAACAGCCATCACTGGCCAACTTGGGGTCATGATGCGATTGTCACCCAGCTGCATCAGCAGCAGGATATGTACAAATTTACCCATGACCAGACTGTGCGTTTGGCTAATATAGGTCTGACTCCGAAAGAGATCGCTGAGCAATTAAAATTGCCTAAAAGCCTCGCGGGTAATTTTCATCTGCGCGGTTATTACGGCACTCTGAGTCACAACAGCAAAGCGGTTTATCAGTATTACTTTGGTTGGTATAACGGCAATCCAGCCACCCTTAATCCATTGCCGCCGGTGGAATCTGCACTGCGCTATGTGGCGTTTATGGGCGGTGCTGAGGCACTGTTAAAAAAGGCTGCTGTGTATCAGGCAAAGGGTGACTATCGCTGGGTGGCTGAGGTGGTGAATCATCTGGTATTTGCCGAGCCTGATAATAATGATGCCCGTGCCATGTTGGCCGAAGCCTATCGCCAAATGGCCTATCAAGCCGAGGCGGGTCCTTGGCGTGATATCTACCTCTCCGGTGCTCACGACCTTCAGGGTGGCGCCAAGATCGTGCGGTATGACGCCGCCGCATCAAAGGCGTTTTTACAGCAGGTGCCGCTGGATCAATTTATGAAAGCCCTGTCGGTGCGATTGGATGGGGAAAAGGCTGAGGGTGAAGCGTTGTCGATTAATATCGCCTTCACCAATAAGCAGGGCGAGACTAATAGTAATTTTGTGCTGAGCATAAGAAACTCGGTGATGCATTATCGCGAAGCGCCTGAGTATGAAGATGCCGATTCGACCCTGACTTTAAGTAAAGCGTTATTTGTCGATATCCTAGTGGGTGAGGTGGGTTTGACTGATCTGATTGGCTCGGATGAGCTGTCAGTTGATGGCAGTGTGCTTAAGTTGGTGAAGTTCTTTTCATTGTTGGGCGAGCCCAATGATGCGTTCAATATTGTTTTACCCTAATTGATGATTCTGAAAGGGTGACCACTGCATGTTGAAAAGGGTAACAGGGATTATTCGTTCTGTCTCTGCAGGCATCCCTTCGTGGAGAGACTCGCGAGCCGATTAATGATTTGCGTGATCCGGATATTTTTGTCGATGGCCAGATCTACCTGCTCTATGTGGCCTCCGGTGAACAGTCGATTGGCCCTGTGCGCTTAAAAAAAGTGGCACAGTAACAGGCTTAAATGTCGCACTCGACAGGGGTATGCCTGAGCGGCGGGGGTAAACGAGAAGTCTTCAAGATCAGGCTTCTCGCATAAGATACAAATTGGTAAAAAAACTATAACTAAAAAATAAAAGTGAATCTATATGAATAACGCAACTAGCGTCTCGCCACTATCATTCGCCGAGCAAAAGCTGATAGAACTCAATGCTGAAGATGGCTTTATTAGTCTGGTGGATGCGTTTAATCGCGCCTGCGAAGAGTTCAGTGATCGCCCGGCTTTTACCTGTATGGGGCAGACCCTATCGTTTACACAGATGGAGTTGTTGAGCCGTCAATTTGGCTGCTATTTACTCGACCACTGCGGCCTGGTGGCCGGCGATCGTGTTGCTGTGCAGCTGCCCAATATCAGTCAGTTCCCTATTGCTATCTGGGGCATCTTGCGCGCCGGTTTAGTGATAGTTAACACCAACCCGATGTATACCGCCCGTGAGCAGTTGCATCAGTTTAATGATTCCGGCGCCAAGGCATTGGTGGTGCTGTCTGATCTGCTGCCAGTCACCGAACAGGTGATACCACAGACCGGTATAGAGACTGTTATTGCCACTAGTGCCACAGATTTGCTCCAGCCTCAAACGCTGCCTGAGAGCAGTCTAAACAACTTGGTGGCCTTTAACGATGCACTGGCGCTGGGTACTGATAAGCAGTTGCCGGATAATTTGGCGACCATGGCTGATGTGGCTGTGCTGCAATATACCGGCGGCACCACTGGACCCTCCAAGGGTGCGATTTTAAGTCACGGCAATGTCTTTAGTGGCTTGCGCATGTCCAAGCTGAGTATTCGCTTTGCTATCGAAGGGGAGCCGGATCTGCTGATTGCGCCGATGCCGCTCTACCATGTCTTTGGTTTCACCATGAATGCCGTGGGCGGTTTTGTTGGCGGCAGTCACTCGGTGCTGATTCCCAATGCCCGGGATATCGACGCGATGGTCGCCACCATGAAGCAGCATCAGTTCACCACCATGGCAGGCATCACTACATTATTGCAGGGGCTGATGCGCCATCCACAGTTTGACGAGATCGACTTCTCTAAGTTGCGCGGCATTATTGCTGGCGGCGCGGCTCTGGTGAAGGAAGTGGGGGACGAGTGGGAAGCACGCACCGGCTCCCGTGCATTTGAGGGCTATGGCCTCTCAGAAACCACCTCGGTATTGGCCTGTAATGGACCCGATAGAAGTCGTATCGGCACCGTTGGCGCGCCGTTGCTCTATCAGGAAGTAAAGCTGATCGATGCTGAGGGCGCGTCAGTTGCCAATGGCGAGCGCGGTGAAATTTGCACCCGTGGTGCCCATGTGATGCAGGGTTATTGGAATCGTCCCGATGCCACCGCAGAAGCTATTGATGCCGATGGCTGGTTCCGCACCGGCGATATAGGGGTGATGGATGAAGACGGAATGGTGAGGATTGTCGATCGTTTAAAAGATATGGTGATTGTCTCGGGCTTTAACGTCTATCCCAATGAAATCGAAGATGTGGCTTACGGTCACAGCGATATTATCGAATGCGCCGTGGTCGGTGTTGCCGATGAGCGAACCGGCGAAGCAGTTAAGTTGTTTGTGGTATCCACCGATCCCGACCTCAGTGAGCAGCAAGTGAAAGACTTCTGCCGCGAGCAGTTAACCGCTTATAAAGTGCCTAAGCATGTGGCGTTTATGGATGAGTTACCCAAATCGCCAGTGGGCAAAATTCTGCGTCGCGAGTTGCGTGTTTAACAGGCAATCACATAGAGGTCAGTTGAAGATGATTGAAGCAGGCAATACCCAATATGCTCAGTGCAATGGACTAAAAATAGCCTATGAATCGTTTGGTAAACCCGAGGACCCAGCGATTGTTTTGGTTGCAGGTTTATATAACCAGCTAGTGCGCTGGCCGCTGGAACTGTGCCAACAATTGGTAGATCGGGGCTTTCGCGTAATTCGTTTCGACAACCGTGATATTGGCTTGAGTGATAAATTTGATGGTGTCAGAGCACCGGGTTATTTTCGCCTTTTGCTCAAGTCCTATTTTGGCATTCCGGTGCCAGCACCCTACAATCTAGACGATATGGCGGCCGATACTGTGGGGCTATTAGATGCACTGGAGATTCCCGCGGCGCACTTAGTGGGTATGTCTATGGGCGGCATGATCAGTCAAATAGTCGCCGGTCGCTATCCTGATCGGGTGCTATCTTTGACTTCGATTATGTCCACCAGTGGCGAGCGTGGAAAAGGCGAGGCCTCGCTCAAGGTCAGTTTAAAAATGGTTCAGCCTGCATCAAAGGACAAAACGCCCCTGGATATAGCGGTTGAGCTTTGGCATATGCTTGGCGGTCCAGTCTATCCTTTGACTGATGAAGAAATCAGAGCGCAGGTGATTGCCGAGCACAAGCGCTCGAGTAATCCGGCTGGTTATATGCGCCAGATCAGTGCCATCAGAACGTCGCCAAGTCGTGTGGCATTGCTGAAGTCGATAAAAGTGCCGACATTGATTATTCACGGCAATCAGGATGTCTTGGTGCCGGTCAATGGTGGCATCGATACTGCCAAGCATATCGCCCATGCGGAGTTGGTGCGCTTTGAGGGAATGGGGCACACCTTACCCCAGGTACTGCTCGAGACCTTTGCCGATCTGATCTTAAAAAACACTAGCAATACCAGCAAGGTAGGGGTTTAAATTTCCGGCAGTTGGGGTTATAGCGGGGATTGGATTTGGCTGAAATTGCAAACTTTTAACCTTGGCATCAATTAACCTATTGGTGGCACCGATTGCTAAGTGTCAGCTTTGGCGAGGCGCTATCTTGGACCCGTGAAGAATTGGGTGACACTTGAGATGGCCCACTAAGAGGCTGCCAAGAAGACCAAAGACTCAGAGGGGCGCTACTTAGAGTAAGAATAAGAATAATAAAAATAGAGCAGTGTAGGGCAAACGTTAAAACGGGTAGATTCTTTGGATCTGCCCGTTTTTTTTGGGCCATTAAAAAGTGCGCTTTGAGTTGAATTTGAGACAAAAAAAGACCCCCTGATAAAGATCGCGAGGTCTTTTGATATCTGAGATTTAGATCCTGTTTTAGCGCTCAATAATAGCTGTAACGCCCTGACCGCCAGCAGCACAGATCGAAATTAGCCCGCGACCACTGCCTTTTTGTTGCAATAATTTTGCCAATGTTGCAATTATGCGAGGTCCTGTGGCGGCAAAGGGATGACCTGTGGCTACGCTGGAACCATTAACATTGAGCTTTGATCGATCAATACTGCCCAGCGCGCCTTTAAGGCCAAGTTTATTCTTGCAGAAATCTTCATCTTCCCAAGCTTTCATGGTGCACAGTGCCTGAGCGGCGAAGGCTTCGTGAATCTCGTAGAAATCAAAGTCCTGCAAGGTTAGGCCAGCGCGAGCGAGCATTCTGGGCACCGCGTAAGCCGGTGCCATCAGCAGGCCTTCACTCTGTTGCCCCTCGGTATAAAAATCCACCGCAGCCACTTCACTATGGGTGAGATAAGCCTGAATCGGCAGGTTGCGCGCGGTGGCCCATTCTTCACTGGCGAGCAATACAGCGGCGGCGCCATCAGTCAACGTGGTGGAGTTGGCGGCGGTCAAGGTGCCATTTTCCCGGTCATAGGCGGGCTTGAGTTTTGCCAGCTTTTCGAGGGGTGTGTCGCGCATAATGCCATCGCGGCTGACACCGTTAAAGGGTCGAATAAGGTCGTCAAAAAAACCGTTGTCATAGGCCGCGATAAGGTTTTGGTGACTGTTGAAGGTCAGCTGATCCTGATCTTCACGGCTCACTCCCCATTCCTTGACCATAAGTTCGCAGTGCTGGCCCATTGACAGTCCAGTGCGGGGCTCGGCATTGGCCGGTATGGCGGGAACCATAAAGCTGGGTCTCACGCTTGCCAGTACTTTTAAGCGCTGGCCTAGGGTTTTGGCGCGGTTTAGGCGCAGTACCATTTTGCGATATTTTTCATTCAGGGCTATGGGCGCATCGCTGGCGGTATCTGTACCGCCGGCAATACCTGAGTCAATTTGCCCCAGAGCGATTTTATTGCCTACCAATATGGCGGCTTCAAGACCGGTGCCGCAGGCCTGCTGGACATCGTAGGCTGGGGTTTGCAGAGACAGACCCGAGTCTAAGGTGGCTTCCCGGGCTAAGTTAAAATCTCGAGAGTGCTTCATTACGGCGCCGGCAGCGACTTCACCGAGACGCTCACCGTCTAAATCAAAACGCTGCACCAGACCTTTTAAAGCGGCGGTGAGCATATCCATATTGCTCGCGTCGCTGTAGGCAGTGTTGCTACGAACAAAGGGAATTCTGCTTCCGCCGACAATGGCTACTTTACGAATCTCGGTCATAATGGCTTTCCAGTGGTTTAGTGGTTTAGTGGTTAGGTGGGTTAGGTGGGTTAGTGTTTAGGTGTTTAGGTGTTTAGGTGGTTGTTAGTTATCTACCAATCACTGCCAGAGTAGGCGATTAGGCGGCATAAGCCAATGACTATAATTCCCAGAATGACTGTCATTGCGGTCAATCCCATTATCCCCGTTGAGAGTAGAATGGATTCCATAATTATTTAATCCAGGGAAACAACAATGTCTGATACCTATTTGGAACTTGCCAACTCGGCGCTGGGAAAAACGCTCTTTTCAGCTATGGGACTGCCAGAGCCGGTAACGCTAGTGCGCGAGGATCCTGAGCAACCGCATAATTTGACTGGCAAGGTGCTTGTAGGGGCTAGTTTGGGATGCTTGTTTGCCGATCAAATTGGATCTTTCTTGCTGACTACTTCGATGCAGATCAGCGACCCTCAGGTAACCGAAAAACGCCACCTGATTTTCGATGCCTCGGGTATTGCCACCGCAGAGCAAAGCGCAGAGCTCTATGAATTTTTTCATCAGCAGATAAAGTCTCTGCCGTCCTGTGGGCGAGTGATTGTGATCGGTTTAAAGCCCAGCGCTGCAGCTAATTTAGAGCAGGGTGCTGTGCAGCGCGGTTTACAGGGTTTTATTAAATCACTGGCAAAAGAGATCGGCCGCAATGGTTCGACGGCTAATTTACTGTTGGTCGAAAAGGGCGGTGAGACTGCTATAGAAGCGCCTATCCGCTTTTTTCTCTCCGCCGGATCAGCCTTTATGAATGCCCAGATATTAACCGCTAGCAAGCCCGGTGCAGCGATGGCGGCGGACTGGCAGCGGCCCTTACAGGGCAAAACGCTAGTGGTCACTGGTGCCGCGCGTGGCATCGGCCTATCCATTGCCGAGGTGTTGGCCAGAGATGGCGCCAGAGTTATTGGCGTGGATGTGCCCCAGTCGGAAAAACAACTTAGGGAGGCGATGGAGCGATTGGGTGGATTGGCACTGCCTCTGGATATTACTCGCGAGGGCGCGGCAACTATGCTGCGAGAGTTTTGTTCCGCTGAGACCTCGTCACTGCATGGCATTATTCACAATGCCGGTGTCACCAGAGACAAAATGTTATCGCGCATGACAGACCACCAGTGGAATATGCTGATGCAAGTGAATCTGGGCAGTGTGCAACGGATTAACGCTGCGCTGCTGGAAACCGAGCTGCTAGATAATGGCGGCAAGATTGTCGGTGTCGCCTCGATCAGTGGTATTGCTGGCAATGTTGGGCAGACTAATTATGGGTTCTCTAAGTCGGCGGTGATTGGCATGGTCGAGACCTCTGCTGAATCCTGTGCTGCGCGTGGGATAACGATTAATGCTGTGGCGCCAGGGTTTATTGAAACCCAGATGACTGCAGCGATTCCGTTTTTCACCCGCCAGATGGGTCGCCGACTTTCTTCCTTGGGGCAGGGTGGTTTGCCGATTGATGTGGCGGAAGTGATTGGATTTTTTGTCAGCCCTCAGGCTGCGGGTATTAATGGCAATGTGGTGAGAGTCTGTGGGCAGAGTATTTTGGGTGCTTAACCAAACTTGAGGAATAATTGGGCGCAAAAAAATGGCGGGGAGCAAAACTCCCCGCCATTTTTTTTCATGCTGACTTTAAGCGTGAAGCGCCGCGTTGAGTTCAACCGCACTTTTGTTGGTCAGACATTCAACCGCGCCACTCACCGAGTTGCGTCTAAATAACAGATCGCTTTTACCCGCCAGATCACGGGCTTTGATCGTGCCGCTGGCCTGCTTTTGGTCGTCGAGCATGGTGACAATGGTGCCCGCAGTAACATAGAGACCGGCTTCAATGGTGCAGCGATCGCCCAGGGGAATGCCAAGACCGGCATTGGCGCCGAGCAGACATTTTTCACCGACAGAGATAACCATGCTACCGCCGCCTGAAAGGGTGCCCATAATCGATGCACCGCCGCCGATATCGGAGCCAGCACCGCAGAAAACGCCAGCGGAAACACGGCCTTCAATCATATTCGGGCCTTCGGTACCGGCATTAAAGTTAATAAAGCCTTCGTGCATCACAGTAGTGCCTTCGCCCACATAGGCGCCGAGACGAACCCGTGAGGTGTCGGCAATACGCAAGCCGCTGGGGACCACGTAGTCAACCATCTTGGGAAACTTGTCGACACAGTCGACAGATATTGGCTGGCCAGCGAGACGGGCTTCCAACTGACGTGCAGCCAACTCTTCGATATCGATAGCGCCAACACTGGTCCAGGCGCAGTTCTTTAATACGCCGAAAATACCGCTGAGGTCGGTGCCGTGTGGCTTAACCAGTCTGTGTGACAGCAGGTGCAGCTTCAGATAGCCCTGAGGTACTGAAGTCGGCGCAGTGTTTTCGGCAAAGGCTACAGCCACAACAGGACGGCTTGAGGCGGCCAGCGAGGCAACGCTGTCAGCTAGATCGGAGTAACCATTTTGCTTGAGTGCGGATTGCAGTGCAGCCAATTGCTCGACGCTGGGTTCCATATCACCGTCAGTGAGTCCCAGAGTTACGGCAAAAATATCCCTGAGAGTTTGTTCTGGATTCAGCAGTGGCTGTGGGTAAAACACCTCCAGCCATTCGCCTTTAGAATTCTTACTGCCAACGCCAATGGCGAAACTGTACAAATTGCTCATGCTAATTCTCTTTTGTTGATCTAAATGATTAATTAAAAATTGTTTGGTACTGCTCGGCTTTAAAGCCAATGGTAATCACCCCATCTACATCTAATACGGGACGTTTGATCATCGCCGGATGTTCCACCAGCAGGGCGGCCACATTGTCACTGGTGGTTGCCTGTTGAATACTCGGGTCCAGCTTGCGCCAGGTGGTACCACGGCGGTTGAGAACGGTTTCCCAGCCGGCCTGGGCGATCCACTGCTCAATGGTGGCACTGTCTATGCCATCGGCGCGAAAGTCGTGAAAGCGGTATTCAATGCCATTGTCGCTCAGCCAGTTGCGAGCCTTCTTGATGGTGTCGCAGTTTTTAATCCCGTAGACGGTAACCAATGCAGCAATCTCCTTGTGTTGTCGGCCTGTGAAGCATAGCAAAAAAGCGCCTTTCAAAAAATCACATTGTGGTTTTAATTGAGTGCAAGAAACGGAGTGTTAAGAGATTGGTAATGGGGAATAGTTATTTGCTCTAATAACTGTCAGGATAAAGTTTATGGACAAGCATTTTGATCAATACTGGCAAGCGCTGGTAAACCGAGACTCTAGCTGTGATGGCCAGTTTTTTTATGGCGTTTTAAGCACAGGTATTTATTGCCGACCTTCCTGTGCAGCTCGAACACCGCTGCGCAAGAATGTGTGTTTTTATGCTTCTCTGGAAGCTGCTCGAAAGGACGGTTTGCGCGCCTGTAAGCGCTGCCGGCCAGATGCTGATGTTGATGGAACTAAAGATCTGATGCATAAGATCTGTCGCTATATAGAGGCGCATTACCAGCAGCGATTAACCTTAGCGGTGCTCGCCGCACAAGCTGGTATGAGCACCAGCCATTTTCAGCGGACCTTTAAAGCGGCTGTGGGTATGTCGCCAAAAAAGTATCAGGAGGGCTGTCGAATCAGGCTGTTTAAAGACAGCTTAAAAAGCCATTTAAAAACAGGGGAGAATATTACCCATCCAATGCACGCCTCTGGCTACGAATCGAGCTCCCGACTCTATGAAAAAATCGACACCCATATAGGCATGACTCCGAGTAAATACCGCAAGGGCGGTGACGATGAGCTGATTTCTTATGCTGCTGCAGAAACAAGTCTCGGCCGGGTGATGGTCGGTGCCACGGATCGCGGCATCTGTTTTTTACAGTTTGATGATACTGACGACAAACTGCTTGCTCAGCTTACATTGGAATACCCTAAGGCGGGCTTTCAGCCCATGCTGTTAGATGCGCAGCCGCTGTTTGATCAGTGGATTATTCAGCTCAATGATTTTTTACAGGCTAAGGTCCGGGTGCTGGATCTGCCCATGGATATTCGCGGTACGGCTTTCCAATGTATGGTCTGGGATTATCTGGTCAGCATTCCCTCTGGCACCCGGCAGTCCTACACCGAGGTGGCCAATGGCATAGGCAAACCGAAAGCGGTTCGCGCCGTGGCCAGTGCCTGCGCGAATAATAAGATCGCCATCAGGATTCCCTGCCATCGGGTGATTCGCGGTGATGGCAGTCTGGCGGGTTATAAGTGGGGTCTGGCACGCAAGCGATCGCTGATAGATCTGGAACGCAGAGCGCTTGTGGATGATTGAGTTACAGGTGGTGCAACCTTTTCCCTGGCAACAGCTGCTGCATTATCTGTCGTTTCGTCTGGTGCCTGAGTTTGAATCTGTTGAGAACAATCACTATCAACGGGTTTATCGAGATGACTTAGTCAGGGTGACTTATGACGAGGCGAGGGGCCTGTTACAGATTAAATCCGATCTGTCAGGGGATCAGCTCGATGATGTGGTTGTTCGGGTATCACGGATATTTCGCCCGCAACTCTGCACTGAAATAATCTATCGGCAATTACTGCCTCACCTCCCTGCCTTGGCCAAGACCCTAGGCTTTCGCCCCCTGGGCTGCTGGGATCCTTTTGAGCTCTGCCTGCGCACTATAATTGGTCAGCAGGTCACTGTGGCGGCGGCCAATACCATTATGCGTCGACTAATAGACCGCTGCGGGCAGTTGACCCCTGAGGCGGTTATCGCTGCTGATCTAAATCATATGGGGATGCCCGGAGCACGAGTAGCCACTTTGCTTACATTGGCAACCGCCATTGTTGACGGTGATCTGGATCTATTGATGCCCTGGTCTGAGCTCAGGGATGCGTTGATTAAATTGCGCGGCATTGGTCCTTGGACCTGCGGCTATTTGGCGATTCGCTTGGGTATGGATGAGGATGCTTTTCCGGAAACCGATGTGGGCCTAATTCGGTCGGCTCAGGCTGAGAGTGCAAAAGCCTTGCTGGCCAGTGCTGAGCGGTGGCGACCTTACCGTGCCTATGCTGCTGTGGGTCTTTGGGCAATCGATTAAGCCCTAAGGCTTATGAGCAACAAAAGGATTTTCGCGATTCGGATAGCAGGTGGTACAAATCTCACAGACGCGACCATCGCAGCCTCTAGCGCTACAAAACTCTCGGCCATAGAAAATAATCTGCAGGTGCAGGGCATTCCAAGTTTCTTTAGGGAAAAGCTTCTTTAGATCCCGCTCAGTCTGGGTGACGCTCTTGCCTTTGGTTAGGCCCCAGCGCTGGGCCAGTCTATGGATATGGGTGTCCACGGGAAATGCCGGATGACCAAAACCTTGAGACATCACCACGCCAGCAGTTTTATGGCCGACTCCCGGCAGCGATTCCAATGCCTTCCAGTCATCTGGGACTATGCCGTCATACTGCTCAACAAGCATCCTTGAAAGCACCGAAATGGCGCTGGATTTTTGCGGTGCCAAACCGCAGGGGCGGACGATTTTATAGATACTGTCCAGGGGTACATGCTGCATATCGAAGGCATTATCCGCCAAGGCAAACAGTGCTGGGGTAACCTGATTGACGCGAATGTCGGTGCACTGGGCACTGAGTAATACGGCAACTAAAAGCTCAAAGTTGTTTTTGTGATCCAGAGGAATTGGGGTTTCTGGATAGATCTCAATGAGCTTCTTAAGTATCAGGTCGGCGCGCTGTTGTTTTAACATATCTAGTCCCTTAGAAAGCTTGGTGTCTCAGTGCGCGAGGCTCTGCACATATTGTTTGATCCGCTGGGCAGCTTCTATACAGACCTCAGTTTCAGCCACCAGCGCCATGCGCACCCGCCCTTTGCCTGGGTTGCCATCCTCAGTATCCCGAGACAGATAGCGCCCGGGCAGCAGTGTGACGTTTTGCTGGGCAAATAGACCAGCGGCAAATTCGGTGTCATCAATAGGTGTTTCCGGCCACAGATAAAAGCTTGCTGTAGGTTCGGGAAAGGTTAGTACATCCTTGAGAATCTCGGTAACTGCGGCAAACTTCTCGCGGTATTGACGACGGTTGTCGATGACATGTGTCTCGTCACTCCAGGCTGCTGCTGAGGCCGCCTGAGTGGCCATGGACATGGCACAGCCGTGATAGGTTCGAAAACGCAAAAAGTCACTCAGCAGGGTCGCATCACCGGCGACAAATCCGGAGCGGAGGCCGGGCAGGTTAGAGCGTTTCGAGAGGCTATGAAATGCCACGCAGCGACTGTAGTCGGTGCGACCCATGGCGGCGCAGGCTTCTAAAATGCCGGGTGGTGGATTCTGCTCATCGAGATAGACTTCTGAGTAGCATTCGTCGCTGGCAATAATAAAGTCGTACTGATCGGCTAACTTAATCGCTTGCTGCAGTTGTTCGATACTCATTACTGCGCCCGTGGGGTTGCCCGGTGTGCATATATGCAGCAGCTGGCAGCGCTGCCAGACGTCCGCGGCAACGGTGCTGAGATCGGGGATAAAGCTATTGTCTAATGTGCAGTCCAAAAAGTGCAGTTTGGCGCCAGCCAGCAGGGCGGCACCTTCGTAGATTTGGTAGAACGGATTGGGTGAGACAACGATTGGATCGGCATCCTGAGCTGCGCTATCGACCAGGGCTTGGGTAAAGGCAAATAGCGCTTCCCGGGTGCCGGTGACCGGCAAGACATGCTGCTCTGGATCAACACCGCTTTCAGGCAGGTTGAATCGCCTGGTGCACCACTGTGAAATGGCTCGACGCAGTGGAAGGCTACCTTTGGTTGTCGGGTAGATGGCGATCTGATCGATATTGTCGATCAGTGTCTGCTTCACAAAGGCTGGCGATTGGTGCTTGGGTTCGCCGATAGATAGGGCTATGGGAGACAGCTCAGCTGGCGGAACAATGCCCGCCATTAATTGCTTGAGGCGCTCAAAGGGGTAGGGGTGTAGTAAATCTAATTTTGAGTTCATTGTTTACTCTTGGTCGAAATTGTCTGTGTCTACTGCCACTGTTTCATTTTGCGCAGCTTGTATTCTTGGCCTTCTTCTTCGTTTCGCTGATCCAGCTCGCTGCGGATAGTTTCGGTCAACGCGGCGCTGACATCACTGTCGGTGAGCGGTTCGGAGTTGTAGTCAGTGAGATAAAAAATATCCTCTACCCGCTCGCCCAATGTAGAAATTTTGGCATGCAGTACGCGCAGTTCAAAGCGGACAAAGATCTGTGTCAGATGCGCTAGCAGACCGGGTCGGTCCGGTGTAATTATTTCAAGTATCACGCAGTTTGCCTCGACATCGTGGCGCAGTGTTGCCACGGTTTTGAGGGCGAAGTTTTTCAGCTGGCGCGGCGTCCGTTGCTGCACGTCGGTGTTGATCTCTGTGGGATTGGCAATCGCCTGGTCGAGGGTCTGAATGATTCTCTCACAGCGCCGGCTGTCGTTGCCAATCGGTTGATCCTGTTCGTCGAGCACATAGAATACGTCGAAAGCGCTGCCGTTGCTGTTACTGTTTAAGCGTGCATCGTGAATATTCAGATTGAGCCGATCGAGGGCGGCGGCAATAATCGAAAAGTTATTTTCACGGTCTTTACTGTGGACAAAAATCTGTGTCGCAACGGGTATTTCTTCCCCTACATCGCTAATCCGAATAACCGCTTTTTTGGTGCTCGGATTGGCTAGAATAGCTTTGGTGAATTCCGCCACATCCTCTGCGCTCTCACGCAAAAAGAAGTCTTCGTCGACATCGTGCCACACCCCAATGGCCTCGGTGCTATCAATATTGTCGGCGAGCAGGGCACGCAGGGCTGCATCTTTGGCTTCACTAACCCAGGCCGCGCGACTTGAGGGGGCAACGATGCCCAGTTGCAGTGCACGCTTGGTCTCAAAATAGAGATTGTGCATCAGCGAGCCTTTCCACTCGGTCCAGAGCCGCGGGTTGGTGGCGTTGATATCGGCCACGGTGAGCACATAGAGATAATCCAGGTGCATCTGATCGCCCACATGGGTGGCAAATTTATGGATCACTTCTGGGTCTGAGGTGTCTTCACGCTGAGAGATAGTCGACATCAGCAGGTGGTTTTCTACCAGCCATTTCAGCAGGTCGACCTCTTGGGGTTGCAGGCCATGACGTTCGGCAAAATGGGCGATATCCACTTTGCCCAGGGCCGAGTGATCGCCACCGCGGCCTTTGGCAATATCGTGGTAGAGGGCAGCGATAACAATTAATTCTCGTCTGCGGAAATTTTTATAGATATGCGCTGCCACGGGAAACTTAGCCGCCACTTCGGGCAGGGTCAGGCGACGGACATTGCGCACCACTTCAAGGGTGTGCACATCAACCGGGTAAATATGAAATAGATCATGCTGCATCTGACCGACTATTTTGCCGAATTCCGGCAGATAGCGGCCTAAAATGCCATAGCGATTCATCCGCTGAAGCTGGTTTGAGAGTTTGTAGGGTGCCTTGAGTATGCGCATAAACAGCCCCCGATTTTCCGGGCTTGCGCGGAACGCGTCGTTGATCAGACCGCGATGCAATCGAATCTGGCGGATGGTTGATGCCCGAATACCCTCGATGCTGTCGTTTTCACCCATAATCGCGAACAGCTCGAGCAGGGCGGAGGGATGGTCGACAAACACTGATTCGTCCGTGGTATCGAGATCGTTGTCACGCACCACGAAGCGTGCGTTGATTGGAGTGACAACCTTGGCTTTATTTTTGCGATAGATGGCTTCGTCGAGATATTCCAGTAAAACTTCATTGAGCTCGCGTATCGACATCACCACTTGGTAGTAGCGCTGCATAAACTTCTCAACACCAAGTCGCTCGGGGCTGTCTTCATAGCCGAACATCACTGCCAGTTTGCGCTGATAATCAAACAGCAGGCGCTCTTCTGGACGATCGGTCAATAGGTGCAGGCCGTAGCGCACCTTCCAGAGGAACTCCTCATCGCTGCGCACTGTGGCGTACTCTTCTTCCGACAAGAAGCCTTCGGCGATTAAGAGTGAGCGGCGGTGGACTTGGAAGTGGCGTTTTGCCGTCCAGTTAAAAACCTGAATATCTCTCAGGCCACCTGGGGCTTCTTTAATATTGGGTTCAAGGTTGTACTCGGTGTCGCCGTGTTTGCGGTGACGGGCTTTCCGCTCGTCGATTTTGCCGTGATAAAACTTTTCCGAGCCCCATATTTTCTTGGGACCGGTTTTGGTGATGAGTTTTTCCAACAGCTCACTGCCACCTGCCAGCAGGCGCGTCTCCATAAGGTTGGTGGCAACGGTAATATCGCCACGGGCTTCGTCGACACATTGGGAGACACTGCGGGTGCTGTGTCCGATCTTCAGTTGGATATCCCAGAGAAAGGTCAAAAAATCTTCGATGCTCTGGCGATAGCGGGCGGGCTTGTCGTGTCGCATTAGAATCAGCAGGTCGATATCCGAGTGCGGGTGCAGTTCGCCGCGACCATAGCCGCCCACTGCGATAAGGCTGATATCGGCGTCCCACTCAAAGCGATTCCAGGCATGGCGCAGAATTAGGTCGGCGAAATGGGCGCGCTCGTTAACCAGCTGGTGAACATTTTCACCCTCGTTAAAGCGCTTATTGAAATGGTCATTGGCGCAGCCTAAAGCGGCGCGGAATACCTCTATGGGTTCGCCACTTTCGATATCCACTACAAAGCGTTTCTCATCAAAGAAAGCTGGAACGAGGTAGGTTTTTGGATGCATGGTTACTTTGTCTTGTAGGGTTCTTCGTGGCGGGCGGTAAGCACCTCAACACCAGTGCTGGTGACGACCATGGTGTGCTCCCACTGCGAGGAGAGTCGACCATCGCGGGTTTCAACGGTCCAACCATCAGATTTCATCTTGGTGCTGTACTTGCCAGCATTGATCATCGGCTCAATGGTGAAGGTCATACCTTCTTCTAAAACCAGTCCGGTGTCGGGCTTGCCGTAATGCAGTATCTGGGGCTCTTCGTGAAACTCCATGCCGATACCATGGCCGCAGTAATCGCGAACCACTGAATAGTAGTTGGCTTCGGCATAGGTTTGAATAACGTGGCCGATATCGCCGAGACGTATTCCAGGCTTAACCATGTCGATGGCTTTATACAGGCACTCTTGAGAAATATCGATCAGGCGTTGGGCGTGAGGGGCGACATCGCCGACGATGTACATCTTGCTGGTATCGCCATACCAGCCCTCTTTAATAACCGTGACATCAATATTGACAATATCACCATTTTTAAGGATCTTTTTCTCTGATGGAATGCCGTGACAGACCACTTGATTCACCGAGGTGCAGATAGATTTAGGAAACCCACGGTACCCCAAGCAGGCGGGGATCGCTTTTTGCACATCGACTATATGGTCGTGGCAGATTTTATCCAGCTCTTCAGTACTGACACCGGGCACTACATATTGGCCAATCAGCTCAAGGACTTCGGCGGCTAGGCGTCCTGCAACGCGCATCTTGGCGATATCATCCGCGGTTCTTAGTTGTATGGTCATGGTTGGCCTTCATCTGTGTAGAGGGGTGTGCATTGTACGCATCAAAATAGCATTCGGGGAGTGCCTTGGGGGCTTATACGCAAACTATTCGCCGCTGTATGACTACCTCTGGTCTAGTCTTGACCCTGCTTGAGAGCAAGGCCCTTATACAAGGCGGCTCTGGGCTCGGTTGAGGATCTTGCCGATCGGCCAATCTTACAAGTATTTTTGCTTTAATTAGCCCAATCAATATGGTATAAAGCGCGCCGTCTGGTGAGATGTCTCAGCAGGCGTTAATGTAACTAAACTTTTTTTAAACGACACACACGTTCCGACACAGTGATCTGGGTGCCTAAAAGCGGCTTATTAGCTTGAATGGTTGATCTACTGGGGTACGTGGAGGCTTAACCCCTAAAAGGAAAAAATTATGTCTTCTGTAAGTATGCGCGATATGTTGCAGGCTGGTGTTCACTTCGGTCACCAAACCCGCTTCTGGAACCCCAAGATGAGCAAGTTTATCTTTGGCTCACGAAACAAAGTTCACGTTATTAACCTTGAGCAAACTGTACCGGCTTTCAATGAAGCACTTGAAATCCTCCGTGTAGAAGCTGCCAAGGGCAATCAAATTCTTTTTGTTGGCACCAAGCGTGCTGCACAAAAAATCCTCAAAGAAGAAGCAGAGCGTTGCGGCATGCCTTTTGTCAGCCATCGCTGGTTGGGTGGTATGTTGACCAACTACAAGACTATTCGTGCTTCTATCCGTCGTTTCCGCGAATTGGAAACTCAGGAAGCCAATGGCACCTTTGAGCGTCTGACCAAGAAAGAAGTTCTGATGCGCACGCGCATGAAGGACAAGCTAGAAAATTCAATCGGTGGTATTAAGGATATGAACGGCTTGCCCGACATCCTTTTCGTTATCGATGTTGATCACGAGCGCATTGCTATCAACGAAGCCAACAAACTGGGTATTCCAGTAGTCGGTATTGTCGATACCAACAGCAACCCTGATGGCGTCGACTACGTTATTCCCGGCAACGATGACTCAATTCGCGCGATCAAGCTCTACGCTGCTTCTATTGCCAATGCGGTACTTGAAGGCAAGGCGCAGTCTGCTGCAGTGTCTAACAAAGATGAGTTTGTCGAAGTCGCTGAAGAGGCTGCACCAGCAGTTGAAGCAGCTCCGGCGGCCGAAGCGGCTCCAGTCGTTGAAGCGGTTGCAGCAGCTCCAGAAGCTCCAGTATCTAAGGAAGCAGCGGCTGAGTAGTCGTAGCAACCGATTATATGTAACATCTAAGGGGGCCAGAGCCCCCTTTTTTAAACACTAATTTTATGATTTAGAGAGGAATACAATGGCACAGGTAACAGCGTCCTTGGTAAAAGAGCTGCGCGATCGCACAGGTCTAGGCATGATGGAATGCAAACGCGCACTGGCTGAGTCTGACGGCGATATCGATAAGGCAATCGAAGAGCTGCGCAAGTCTAGTGGCATGAAAGCCGCTAAGAAAGCTGGCCGTACCGCAGCTGAAGGTCTGGTTGCAGTGAAAGCTGAGAATGGCTACGGTCTGGTTGTGGAAATTAACAGTGAGACTGATTTTGTAACGCGCGATGCGGGTTTCCAGGGTTTTGTTAACACTGTTCTGGATGCAGGCTACGCGGCCAAGCAGACTGATATGGCAGCGGTTATGGCTGGCGATTTGGAAGCGGCTCGTGAAGCATTGGTTCAGAAATGTGGTGAGAACGTTTCTCCCCGTCGTCTGGCAAGCATTGAAGCGCCAGTAGTTGGCGGCTATGTTCACAGTAATATGCGCATTGCGGTTATCATTGGCCTGACCGGTGGCGACGAAGCACTTGCTCGCGATGTGGCTATGCATGTTGCAGCGGTTAATCCTGCTGTTGTTAGCTCTGATCAAATGCCTGCTGATGTGATCGAAGCTGAGCGCGCTATCTTTGTTGCCCAGGCAGCTGAGAGTGGCAAGCCTGCTGAAATCGTTGAGAAGATGGTTCAGGGTCGCGTTAACAAGTTCTTAAAAGAAAGCAGCCTAGTTGACCAGCCTTTCGTTAAAGATCCCGATATGACTGTTGGTAAGCTAGTTGCTGCCGGCGGTGCTACTATCGTTGGCTTTACCCGCTATGAAGTAGGCGAAGGCATCGAGAAAGACGAAGTTGATTTTGCTGCTGAAGTTGCTGCACAGGTTCAGGGTGCTAACTAAGACAAGCTAAACACGATAAAGGATCCGATATGCCATTAGCTGGAAAAGAGAAAAAGTATAAGCGTATTCTACTCAAACTCAGCGGTGAAGAGTTGATGGGAGAAGAGGGCTTCGGGATAGATCCCAAGGTTCTCGATCGTATGGCGCTTGAAATTGGCCAGCTAGTGGGTATTGGTGTTCAGGTTGGTCTGGTGATTGGCGGCGGCAATTTGTTTCGTGGCGCGGCTCTCAACCAGGCTGGCATGGACCGTGTAACCGGCGACCATATGGGTATGCTGGCGACAGTGATGAATGCACTGGCGATGCGCGATGCGCTCGAGCGAACCAATATCTCGTCACATGTTATGTCGGCAATCCCCATGAGCGGTGTTGTAGAGCACTATGACCGCCGTCGTGCGATTCGCTATTTAAAAGATGGCGACGTGGTTATCTTTGCAGCCGGTACCGGCAATCCTTTCTTTACCACCGACTCTGCCGCCTGTTTGCGCGGTATTGAGATCGAAGCTAATGTGGTACTCAAAGCCACTAAAGTCGATGGCGTCTATACAGCTGATCCAATGCTCGACCCAACTGCCGAACTCTATGATCATCTCACTTATGATCAGGTGCTGGATAAAAAGCTTGGGGTTATGGATCTGACTGCCATCTGTCTGTGTCGCGAACATAATATGCCACTCCGCGTCTTCCGCATGTCCAAACAGGGCGCACTGCTCAATTTGGTTGTCGGTGGCGACGAGGGCACCTTGATAGAAGAGGGCGAAAAATGATTAACGAATTAAAGACTGAAGCCAATACACGCATGACCAAAGCTATTGAAGCTCTGGGCAATGCCTTTAACAAAATTCGTACTGGCCGTGCCCACCCGAGCCTGCTCGACGGCATTACCGTGGACTACTACGGTGTTAACACGCCGCTGGCTCAGGCCGCTTCAATCGTGATTGAAGATGCCCGTACGCTGTCCTTGACCCCCTGGGAAAAAAGTCTGGTCCCGGCCATTGAAAAGGCGATCCTCAAGTCTGATTTGGGTTTGAACCCGACCACTGCCGGCGCTGTGATTCGACTGCCACTGCCTGCGCTCACCGAAGAAACGCGTAAAGTGTATGGCAAGCAAGCCAAGGCTGAAGCCGAGAATGGCCGCATTTCTGTGCGCAATGTTCGTCGCGATGTGATGTCGAGCCTCAAGGCACTGCTAAAAGACAAAGATATCAGTGAAGACGAAGAGCGCAAAGGTCAGGATGAGATTCAAAAGATCACTGACGGCTTTATCGCGCGTATCGACGAGGCTCTGGTAGCCAAAGAAAAGGACTTGATGGAGATATAGTCTCCGTGGTGAAACCTCTGATGGTAGATTCCAGTTCAGACTCAGACTCAGGCTCAGGATCAGGTAGCGAGAGCCCAGCCCATCCGTTAAAGCATATTGCGGTGATCATGGATGGCAATAATCGCTGGGCAAAGCAGCGTGGCCTCGGCGGTATCGCCGGTCATGAAGCTGGCGTCGAGCGCATTCGCGATATACTGCGCGCCGCCAAAGAGCGCGGTGTTGAGGCGGTCAGTCTATTTGCCTTTAGCAGTGAGAACTGGAAGCGCCCCGAGCTCGAAGTGCGCGGCCTCATGTCGCTATTTTCCTCCTACCTAAAAAAAGAAGCCAAAAAACTCCGTGACGATGGTGTGCGCCTAAGGGTGGTGGGCAATCGCAATCAGTTTAGCGACCGTCTCAAACGTTTGATCGCGGACGCCGAGGGCATCACTGCCAGCGGCAAGTTTACTCTGGTACTCTGCGTCGACTATGGCGGTCGTTGGGACATTGCCAATGCCGCGCAAAAGATCGCCGCTGAGGTCCAGATGGGGCGTCTGAGACCCTCCGATATCAATGAAGCCACGGTGGATAAGTTTCTCCAGACCACCGGCCTGCCAGATCCCGACCTCTGTATACGCACCGCTGGCGAACAGCGCATCAGCAACTTTCTGCTCTGGCAGATGGCCTATACCGAGTTTTATTTTGCCGACTGTTACTGGCCAGACTTTGATCCTGCCGCCCTGACCGTGGCCATAGATGAGTACTATTCTCGTCAGCGTCGCTTTGGTCTGCGCGATGGTGTCGACGATCTTCCCTCTCGAGGAGTTGTAAAAAGTGTTTAAACAGCGCGTTATCACTGCGGTTATTCTGGTGCTGGGCTTTTTGGGTTTGCTGTTTAGCCTAAGCTCGCTGCATTTTTCTCTGGTTGTGACGCCGATTGTGCTGCTGGCGGGTTGGGAGTGGAGCAACCTTATGGGCCTCAGTGCTAAACGTCATAAGCTTGCCTATCTGGCTCTGTTGGCTCTGATTCTTGCCTTGGCTGCCCTAGGCTTAAACCTCTTTGGCAGCCTTGATGTCTCCCTGGCGCAAAATCTTTGCCTTGCTGCATCGGTTCTCTGGGCGGTAATTTTCCTCTGGGTCCAGGGTTACCCCTCCAGCGCGATCCTCTGGTCACCGCGTCCGATACTGGGTCTCTTGGGTCTCTTGCTTTTGTCGCTGACCTGGGTTGCGATTGTATTAATCGTGCATCTGCCCCACGGTCCATGGCTGTTGCTGTTTGCCGTAGTGGTGGTGGCGATGGCGGATATTGGCGGCTATGTGGCGGGCAATTTGTTTGGCAAACACAAGCTGGCCGCGCTGGTCAGTCCCGGTAAAACCTGGGAGGGTTTTGCTGGTGGGATCCTCTTACAGTGCATTTTGATTGCTCTGGTAAGCCAGTATATGCCAGAAAAAATTAGTCTCACTATGCTGGTTGCCCTAGTGATTCCCGTGTCTCTCTATTCGGTTCTCGGCGATCTCTTTGAAAGTATGGTCAAGCGTCACAGTGGCGTTAAAGACAGCGGTAATATCCTGCCCGGACATGGCGGCGTGCTCGATCGAATCGACGGTCTCATTGCGGCCTTGCCACTCTTCGCACTGCTGTTCCTGCTGCTGAGCCCGTTTTAGATTATGCAGATGATTAGCTTGTTAGGGGCAACCGGTTCCATCGGGGTTAGCACCCTAGATGTGATTGCTCGGCACCCGGACAAATACGCGATCTATGCCCTCACAGCCCATACTCAGGTAGATAAGTTAGCCGAGCAATGTCAGCAATTTAATCCCAAGTTTGCCGTAGTGGGCGATGCCGCCTCGGCAGATCGATTGCGTGCCAAACTCTGTGCCTCAGGCTGCACATCTGAAGTGATGCACGGGGTTGATGCACTCTGCCAAGTGGTTGGCGATCCAGCGGTGGACACGGTAATGGCCGCTATTGTCGGCGCGGCGGGACTGGTGCCGACACTGGCAGCGGTGAAGGCCGGTAAGAAAATACTACTGGCTAATAAAGAAGCGCTGGTCATGGCCGGCGGTCTGTTTATGCAGGCAGTAGCGGATTCAGGCTCACTGTTATTGCCTATCGATAGCGAACACAATGCGATTTTCCAATGCCTGCCTATGGGTTATGCACAGTCTGGGGATAGCGGTGTCGAAAAATTATTGCTCTCCGCCTCCGGTGGGCCATTTCGTGGCTGGACTCGAAAGCAGATGCAGGCGGTTACGCCAAATCAGGCCTGTGCCCACCCTAATTGGAGCATGGGCCGGAAAATTTCGGTGGATTCGGCTACCCTTATGAACAAGGGCTTGGAGCTGATTGAAGCCTGCTGGTTATTTGCCGTTCCAGAGAGTTCTATTGAGGTGGTTGTGCATCCTCAGAGTATTATTCACTCCCTGGTGCAGTACAGCGATGGATCGGTTCTCGCGCAGCTGGGTAACCCGGATATGCGCACGCCTATTGCCCATGCCTTGGCCTGGCCCCAGCGGATTGATTCCGGTGTTGCCAATTTGAACCTATTTGAAATTGCCCGGCTGGATTTTGAAAAGCCTGATATGCAAGCTTTTCCTAGCTTGGCCATTGCCCGAGCTGCGGCGCAAGCGGGGGCCAATGCGGCGACAATAATGAATGCGGCCAATGAAGTTGCGGTGCAGGCCTTCCTCGATCAGCGCATCGGATTTACCCAAATCGCCGAGATTGTTGAGCAGACGTTAGACAATCAGCAACTTTGTGAACCAGAATCACTTCAGGCAGTCCAACAATCCGATAGCCAAGCACGCTTATATAGTAGTGCGTATATCAAAAGCCTAGAGAAATAATTTATGGACCTTTTGCAGACAATTTTCTTCACCCTAATTGCCCTCGGCGTATTGGTCAGCTTTCATGAGTTCGGCCATTTTTGGGTGGCCCGACGCTGCGGTGTCAAAGTGCAGCGTTTCTCCATTGGCTTTGGTACGCCGCTGTTTCGCTGGCGCGATTCACATGACACCGAATTTGTTATCGCGGCGCTGCCCCTGGGCGGCTATGTGAAGATGCTCGATGAGCGCGAAGGGGATGTGGCCGCTGAAGATCTGTCCCATGCTTTTACTCAAAAGACTGTCTGGCAGCGTTTAGCAATTGTTGCCGCCGGTCCGGCAGCGAACTTTCTTTTGGCCGTAGTGGCCTTTTGGATTGTCTTTCTCTCGGGTGAGCGCGGTATAGCACCGGTTGCCGGTTCGGTTATCGGCGGTTCACTGGCCGAGCAGTCAGGCTTTGAACCCGGCACCGAAATTGTCGCGGTTAATGGCCAGTCAACCACTACCTGGGCTGCGGTATCCCGTCAGCTATTTGGTTATATAGGCACCAGCGGCGATATTCCCCTGACCGTGACCTATGCCAATTCCTCTATTGAATATGAGCTGGCTGTGCCAGTGACTGATTGGTTGCGAGAAGCTGCCGAGCCATCGCCACTGCGCGAGCTCGGCATTACCCCGCCCTTTGAGCTAGAGGCCCTGAGTTTGGGTGCGGTTGCCGAGGACGGTGCAGGCTTTGCCGCAGGGCTGCGGGAAGGAGACCGACTAGTGGCCATCGACGGCCGAGATATTCTCAGTGTCGACGCTTTTATTAGCCGCATTTCAGCTAGCGCCGATAGCGCTGTTGAGTTGTTGGTTGAGCGACAAGGAGACCAAAGGTTATTGATCACCGCGATTCCAAGGCTGGTTGACCGAGAGGGTAAGCAGGCCGGTCAGCTGGGTGTGCAGCTATCATCGATGGGAACCTACCCTGAGGAGTTGTTGCGCGCGGTAGAGTACGGTGTTTTTGGGGCTCTGATTCGCGCCGCTGAAGAGACCGCCGAGACCAGTCTGTTTGTGCTCAAGTCAATTGGCAAGCTGGTGGTAGGGGATCTATCTCCGAAAAATCTCAGCGGTCCAATCACTATTGCCAAGGTCGCCGGGGACTCGGCAAAATCTGGCTTTGACAATTTTATTCGCTTTATCGCCATTCTCAGTATAATGCTCGGCGTAATGAACCTTTTGCCTATTCCAGTGCTAGATGGCGGCCACATTGTCTATTACCTCATTGAGATGATTAAGGGCTCGCCAGTTTCTGATGCGGTGCAGATAGTTGGCTATAAAGTAGGCTTCTTTATGCTGATGAGTTTGATGGTCTATGCCACCTATAACGACGTTATGCGGGCTTTTTAAAGCCGTTTAAAGACAACAACAAAAAGTGGATTTAAATAATTACATGAAGCAATTCTTTAACGGTTTATTGTTCGCCCTCGTTATGTATACCAGCTCTGCCTATACCGAAGTGTTTCAGGTTGATGATATTCGTATCGAAGGGTTGCAGCGTGTGTCTGCTGGTACAGTGTTTGCGGCACTGCCGGTCAGTGTTGGCGACCTGGTGGACGAAGCGGCTATTCGCTCAGCCACACGCTCGCTGTTCCGCACCGGTTATTTCTCCGATGTGGTGATGGCCCGAGACAATGCAGTATTGGTGATTGGCCTCTCTGAGCGTCCAGCGGTCACTGAGATCAACCTCGAAGGTAACAAGGCGATTGAAACCGATCAGTTGCTCGATGCGCTTCGCGACAATGGCCTGGCTGAGGGGCAGATTTTTCGTCAGGTGATCCTTGAGGGCATGACTCAAGAGTTACAGCGTCAGTATGTGGCTCAGGGACGCTATGGCGCACTTGTAGAGACCGACGTTAAAATACTGCCACGCAATCGCGTTGCGGTGAATATTACAATTGATGAAGGTGATGTGGCCAAGATTCGCCATATCAATATTGTTGGCAACACCCAGTTCACCGAGGAAGAGCTGCTCGAGTTCTTTGAACAGCAGACTACCGGTTGGCTATCCTGGATTACCAGCAATGACAAATACGCCCGTGAGAAGCTCTCCGGCGATATAGAAAGCCTTGAATCCTGGTATTTGGATCGCGGTTACCTGCAGTTTGAGGTTGCCTCGACCCAGGTGTCTATTAGTCCTGAAAAAGAATCTGTCTATATCACCATTAATGTCGATGAAGGGGATGTCTTCACCATCGATGAAGTTGAACTGGCCGGCGAGCTGATGATTCCAGAAGCTCAGGTCCGGGCGATGATTATTCTTAAAGAGGGCATGACTTTTTCCCAGACCCTGATGACCACCTCCAGCGAATATATTACCCGACGTCTAGGTAATGAAGGCTATACCTTTGCCGAGGTTGAGGGCTTCCCTGAGGTCAATGAGGAAGAGGGTACTGCCAAGATAACCTATCTCGTAAAGCCGGGCATGCGCGCCTATGTGCGCCGCATTGAGTTCCGTGGCAATACCAAGACCGCTGACTTTGTGCTGCGTCGCGAGATGCGTCAGATGGAAGCGGGTTCGGCGAATAACGCGCTGATCGAAATGTCCAAGGTGCGACTTGAGCGTTTGGGCTTCTTTAAAGAAGTGAATGTCGAGAATGTCCCGGTTGCTGGAACTAATGATCAGCTGGATGTGGTCTACGCTGTTGAAGAGCAGCCTTCTGGCTCTGTCGGCGCCAGTGTCGGTTACGCCCAGGGCACAGGTCTTATTCTCGGTGCCAACCTTAGCGAAAATAACTTTCTCGGTACCGGCAAGCAGGTGGGTGTTGGTTTAAACCGCAGTACCTATCAATCGTCGATTAACTTTAGTTATTCCGAGCCCTATTTTACTGTGGACGGCGTCAGCGTTGGTTACAGCCTGTTTGGCCGTGAGACCGACTACGATCGAATCAATGTCGCGAGTTTCTCCACAAATACCTATGGCGCAGCGGTTAATTGGAGCTATCCGATCTCGGAAGTTCAGCGTATTGGCTTTGGTTTGGGTTATGAAAATCTCGACCTTAAAACTGGCGGGTTCGCCTCCAAGGAAATTGCCGAGTTTGTTGCAGCCAACGGTCTAAAATTTGACGTTTTTAATGCTAATGTCAACTGGGTTAAATCGACGCTCAACCGCGGTGTATTTGCCACCCGTGGATCCCAGCAGCGCTTTGGCTTCGACTTAGCACTGCCGGGCTCTGGTCTCGAGTATTACAAAATGACCTATTCGGGCCAGTATCTGCGCGGTTTGTTCGGCGGCCTGAGCCTTAAGCTTAGAACCGATCTGGGTTATGGTGAGTCCTATGGCGACACCTCGCAGATGCCGTTCTTTAAGAACTTCTACGGTGGTGGTTTTGGCTCGGTCCGCGGTTTTGAGCGCAACACCCTGGGTCCCCAGGACACACCCTGTAACCTGATCGTTGAAAACCCCTGTACCACAGGCTTTATAGACGACCCGGACCCTATCGGTGGCAATGTTCAGGTTGAGTTGGGCGCCGAAGTTATCTTCCCTCTGCCGTTCCTTAAAGACCAGCGTTCAGTGCAGGCATCGCTATTTTTCGATGCGGGTAATATATTCAACACCAAATGTGGCGATACGCAGGCCAACTGCTTTAAGCCAGATGTTGGAGAATTGCGTTACTCCGTGGGTATAGGAGCAACGTGGTTGAGTGGGTTTGGTCCAATCACCTTTAGTTTGGCCAAGCCGTTAAATTCAAATGAGTTTGATGAGACCGAAGTGTTTCAGTTCTCATTGGGTAATCAATTTTAATAATAGTAGGGAGAGGCATTTTGTATAATTTGAAAGCATTGGTAGTCGCGGTAGTAGTCGGTTTTTCGGCCACGGTTTCTATGGCAGCGGTTGCTGAAGACAAGATCGCAGTTGTCGATATTGCACGAGCTATCTTTAGCTCCAACATGGCTCAGGCGCGTCTTAAAGAAGCTGAGACCGGCGCTGATTTTGTCGCCCTTAGGGCCAAGTATGAAAGCTCTACTGCCGATCTACAGTCACTGGCTAAAGAAGCTGAAAGCAAGCGTATGACCTGGTCTCAGGAACAGGCTGTAGCGCACCAGAAGAAAATGGAATATGCCAAGGCGGACGCTGAGTTAGCTGGACGTAAGATCCAGTCTGAGCAGCAGCAGTTGCAGCAGCAGATCATGCAGGAAGTGGGCCCCAAGGCTCAGGAAGCACTTCAGGAAGTCGTCCAGGAAGAAGGTATAACCATTCTGCTGAAAGTTGACTCAGTGTTGTTGGCCGGCCCTGAAAGCAACGTGACAGCTAAAGTTGCCGATCGTCTGAACAAAAAAACGCAATAATTATTAATGCCTGACGCTTATTCGCTAGCTGAAATAGCCGCGTTTCTCGGTGCCGAGTTACGCGGCGATCCTGCTTTGCGGATCAGTGGATTGAATACGCTAAAAAATGCCAGAGCAGGTGAGCTGGCATTTTTGGCAAATGAAAAGTACAGCAGTCAGCTGAGCGCCAGCAACGCCTCGGCAGTGATTATGGCGTCAAAGCATCTGGCTTCTGATCAGGGCGCTGATAACACTCAGTATCAAGGCACTGTGCTACTTCTCGACAACCCCTATCTGGGTTATGCGCGCATATCCCAGTGGTTTGACCGCGCTCCCCCGGCGGTTGCCGGAATTCATCCTTCAGCTGTGATTGCCGATTCGGTCTTATTGGGGGCGGATGTTTCAATTGGCGCTAATGTGGTTGTTGAAGCTGATGCGGTTATTGGTGCTGGGAGTTTTCTGGGTGCCGGCGCTTATATAGGTGCCGGCTCTCAGCTCGGTGATAATGCTCGTATCTCGGCCAATGTGTCGATTTATCACGATGTTGTTCTGGGTCAGGGCGTGACCATTCACAGTGGCTCAGTGATAGGCGCTGATGGTTTTGGTTTTGCGCCAGATGGTAACGGGCAGTGGTTAAAAATCTACCAGATCGGCGGTGTCGAGATTGGCGACCATGTTGAAATTGGCGCCTGCACCACAATTGATCGCGGAGCCCTTGGGGATACGCGTATTGGCAATGGTGTGATTATCGACAATCATGTGCAAATTGCGCACAACGTAGTGATTGGTAACAACTGTGCACTAGCCGCTTATTCCGGGCTTGCTGGCAGCGCAACCATGGGCAATAACTGTATTCTGGCCGGTGATGCCTGTGTCGTTGGTCATGTGTCTATCTGTGACAATGTCCAGATAACTGCGCGGGGATTGGTGACCAAATCGATTAGTGAACCCGGATCTTACTCCTCTGGAATACCATTGATGAAGACCCGTGAATGGCGCAAAAATGCCGTGCGCATGTCTCAGCTCGACGCTATGGCGAGACGTTTGAAGAATGTAGAACTCAATAAATAGCTAGATAGCGAAGTAGATAGCGAACTAGATACCGTAAACTCAAACGACATTGAGTAAACCATATAACAAGACCAAAGAATTTAATGGATGGAACAATGACTGAAGGCACAACCAATACCCCCGATGCTGTAATCGACAGCTCACTGACGATTACCGAGATCATGGGCATCTTGCCCCACCGCTATCCCTTTCTACTGGTTGATCGCGTGATGGAATTGGTTGAGGGTGAACGTATTCTGGCGATGAAAAATATCACCGGTAATGAGGATGTGTTTAACGGCCATTTTCCCGGCGCGCCCATTTTCCCCGGTGTGATGATTATTGAAGCCCTGGCTCAGGCCTCGGGCATTCTCGGATTTAGAACCACCAATACGACTGCAGATGACGGCAAGCTCTACCTGTTTGCCGGTGTCGACAAAGCGCGCTTTAAGAAGCCCGTCACACCAGGTGATCAGTTGATGTTGGAATCCCGTGTAGTTGCGGTAAAACGCAATATCTGGCGCTTCCAAACCCGTGCTACGGTCAACGATAAGTTGGTCGCTGAAGCAACCTTACTCTGTGCCTATCAGGATCGAGATAAAGTTAAGTGATTCATCCCAGTGCCGTTATAGATCCCTCCGCGAAAATAGCCGACAAGGTTAATATTGGGCCGTGGACCCTGATTGGCGCCGATGTCGAAATAGGCGAGGGCTGTGATATCAGCTCCCATGTGGTGATCAAAGGGCCGACTAAAATCGGTGCCGGCAATAAGATTTATCAGTTTTCAACTATTGGCGACGACACTCCTGATCTCAAGTACAACGGTGAGCCCACCAGACTAATTGTTGGCGATAATAATGTGATTCGCGAAGGCGTGACCATCCATCGCGGTACGGTTCAGGACAATAGCGAAACCATTATCGGCAATAACAATTTATTAATGGCCTACGCCCATGTGGGTCACGACTGTGTGATTGGCGACAACGTTATTATGGGCAACAACGCCAGTGTTGCAGGCCATGTCTACGTTGGTGATTGGGCGATTCTGAGTGGCTACGCACTGGTGCATCAGTTTGTCCATGTAGGGCCTCACTGCTTTGTTGCTCCTGCAGCCTTTGTCTATCACGATATCCCCGCTTTTATTACCGCCTTTGGCAGCCCGGCTGAGCCGCGCACCATTAATCGCGAAGGTCTTAAGCGTCGCGGCTATAGCCCTGAGCAAATTGCTCTGGCCAATCAGGCATACAAACTTCTCTACCGTCGCGGCTTGAAGCTCAATGAAGCTATCGAGGCGATAACCAAACTCGGCGATGACCCAGCAATACTCCAGTTTCTAAGCTCTATCGAAAAGTCCACTCGCGGTATTATTCGCTAAGCCATGCCTGGCTCACCTGACAATTTAAGTACTGATATGAATTCCCCAATCTTTGCCATAGTCGCAGGAGAAGCCTCCGGCGATACTCTGGGTGCCGATTTAATTCGCGCGCTAAAACGCCTTTATCCCGATGCTCAGTTCGAGGGTATTGGCGGTCCGAAAATGATCGCTGAGGGATTTGTCTCCCATCATCAGATGGACCGACTATCGGTGATGGGATTTGTTGAGCCGTTTAAGCGCTTGCCGGAACTGCTGTCCATTCGCCGAGATATTATTCGACGCTACAAACAGTCTCGCCCCGCCGCCTTTATTGGCATAGATTCCCCGGACTTTAATCTGGGTATCGAAAAGGCACTGCATCGAGATGGCGTTAAAACGGTTCACTATGTCAGCCCCTCGGTCTGGGCCTGGCGCCAGGGGCGGATCAAAGGGATCAAGCGCAGCGTCGACCTAATGCTGACTCTGTTGCCCTTTGAAGAGGCTTTTTATCAGCAACATGAGGTTCCCGTAACCTTTGTCGGCCATCCTCTGGCGGGACAGATTTCCCGCACACCGGACAGTGCCGCGGCCCGTCAGCAGTTGGGGTTGGATACCGACTCACCGCTGCTCACTATTATGCCCGGCAGTCGCGGCGGTGAGGTGGCGCTGATGGGGGAGCTGTTCCTGATGGTCGCTGAACGACTGCTTGAGTCAAACCCCCAGCTGCAATTCTTAATTCCCACCGCCAATGGAGATCGCCACAGACAGTTAACGGATATTCTCGAAGAGTACCCGCAACTGCCTGTGACGCTGATTGAACAGCAATCATTGCTAGCTATGGAAGCCGCCGATGCGGTACTACTGGCCTCGGGTACCACGGCACTTGAAGCTATGTTACTGCAGAAGCCAATGGTGGTGAGTTACAAACTGGGTAATTTGACCTATAAGCTGGTTAGGCCGTTTATTAAGACGCCCTTTGCGTCGATCCCGAATTTATTGGCCGGTGAAATGCTGGTGCCAGAATTGATTCAGGATGAGGCGACGGTTGAACGTCTCAGTGCTGCCGTTACTGATGCCTTAGATAAGAAGGCTCGTGAGCTGGTGAAGCAGCGTTTTAATCGGCTCTATGAACAGATCAATCTGCCATCCGGTGATACTGCCGCGGCGGCCATTAGTCGGCTGATAAGCACATGACGGCCTCTAGCCCAAAGCTTTCCAGTCAAAAGCTCTCCAGTCAAAAGCCTTGGAAACCCCCAGCCAATATCCAATTTCTTGCCGGCGTCGACGAAGTAGGGCGCGGCCCTCTGGCCGGCGATGTGGTCACTGCCGCGGTTATTCTGCCTGCCAATCACGGTATTGAGGGTCTGGCTGACTCTAAAGCCTTGTCCAGTCGTCAGCGTGAGAATCTCTTCGGCGATATCACCAGTCGCGCCATCTGCTGGTGTGTTGCCCGCTCCTCGGTGGCGGAGATCGATCGTTTTAATATTTTGCAGGCGACCCTAATGGCCATGCGCCGGGCGGTTATGGGTCTCAGCCAGCAGCCGGATTATGTGGCTGTGGATGGCAACCGACTGCCCCAGTGGGAGTATCGGGGAGAGGCGGTGGTCAAGGGTGATGGCCGAGTTGAATGTATCAGTGCAGCATCAATTATTGCCAAAGTGGTGCGCGATGCAGAGATGAAAGCCTTCGACAGTACCTATCCTGGTTATGGCTTTGCCGCCAATAAAGGTTATGGCACGCCCCAGCACCTGGAAGCCCTAGCTCGCATTGGCGCATCGCCGATTCACCGCAAGACTTTTGCGCCTGTGCGCGAGCAATTAGACGTGACACAATCCGGCCTTTTTGATTAGGTAGCCCCGCGGTTAATGGCTATACTATTGGCCTTAAACGCGAGGCAGCTTTTCGAACACAATGCGGGCCCGCGCAGTCGAATAACAATAATTAATTTGGGGTTTAAGGGGATTATCATGAGATATGCACAGATAACCGGTTGGGGAAAATATGCCCCACCGCTGCTGATGACAAACGATGATATGGCCAAGATTGTTGAGACTAGTGACGAGTGGATTTTCTCCCGTTCCGGCATTCGTCAGCGTCATTACAGTCATGTCTCCACCGGTGAAATGGCTTGGCTATCCGCCGAGCGTGCACTGGCTGCTGCCGGTTGCGATGCCGACGATATAGATCTGATTATTCTCGGGTCCACCACTCCTGAAGAAATCTGTCCCAACACCGCCAGTTATATTAAGAATAAACTCGGCGCTAAAAAAGCTGCTGCCTTTGATCTCAACTCCGCCTGTACCAGCTGGTTTTACGCTCTGAATACTGCGACTGACATGATTAAAGCGGGTTCAATCAACAAAGCTTTGGTGATCGGTTCGGAGCGGATCTCTCTGGCAATGGATTGGCAAAAGCGCGAGTCCTGTTTCCTCTTTGGCGATGGTGCCGGTGCTGTGGTTATCGAAGCGTCTGACCAAGAGAGTGGCTTGCTTACGGGAAAGATGAGCTGTGTGCCCGATAGCCGTGAATGCTTGCGACTGCCAAACTGGGGGCTGTCTCCGGCCCATTTGACTGGTGATCTGTATGTCTCACTGGACTTCGATGGCGCGGAAATTTTTAAGAGTGCGGTCAAAGGCATGTCTGACGCGATCAATGATGTGCTCGAAAAGCAGGGTTTGACGGCAGCGGATATCGATCTGTTTATTCCCCATCAGGCGAATATTCGCATTATTCAATCTCTCGCCAAGCGCCTCGATTTCCCCATGGAAAAAGTGGTTGTGGCAATCGATAAGTACGCCAATACCTCGGCGGCGTCTATTCCGCTGGCACTCTGCGACGCGCTGGAAGATGGCCGGGTCAAGCCAGGCATGACCATTCTCACCGCAACCTTTGGCGCTGGCCTAACCTGTGGCGCTGGTATTATTAAATGGGGTGACCGAGTCGAGCCAGTGTCAGCCTCGGATAAATCGATTGCTGAGTTTGACGGCACGGTGTTTGATCTAATGAAAGATAGCTTCAGCCACTACGGTGTTGACGCCAGTCATCTGCTAACCAAAGGCAAAGGGTAACCCAATAACTACTGCATCATTTGTTCATCTGCGGCTGCACTCTGAATACTCATTAGTTGATGGGTTGGTGAGAATAAAGCCCCTGGCCAAGGCCGTCGCCGAACTGGGCATGCCCGCCGTGGCGCTGACAGATTTCAATAATTTCTTTGCCGCGGTGAAGTTTTATAAAGCCACTCAGGGTTCTGGGGTCAAACCGATTCTCGGTGCTGATATGCTGGTGCTCGACGAAAGCGGTGAGGGCAGTCCCACTCAGCTGGTGCTGCTGGTCAAAGACCAGATTGGCTACGCCAACCTAACCAAATTAATCTCTAAGGCCTACCAAGAAGGGCAGCGCCAAGGCGTGCCCCATATCAAAAAATCCTGGCTCGGAGAATTCAGCGATGGCTTGATCGCCCTCTCTGGCGGTCGCAGTGGCGAGATTGGTGTGGCGCTGGTGTCCAGTCGTCTCGACGACGCCGCCATCGCTCTGCAAGAGTTTATGGCACTGTTTGGTGACCGTTTCTACCTCGAATTACAGCGTACCGGCCGTGCCGAAGAAGAGGACTATCTGCACTCTGCAGTGGCCCTGGCAAGGCAGCATAACTGCCCAGTGGTGGCGACCAATGATGTGCGCTTTATCGGCAAGGGCGAATTTGAGGCACATGAGGCGCGGGTCTGTATTCACGAAGGTCGCGCCCTCGACGATCCACGGCGGGAGCGACGCTTCTCCGAGCAGCAGTATCTGCGCAGTGCCGATGAGATGGCTGAGCTGTTTGCTGATATTCCCGAAGCCCTAGAAAACAGTGTTGAGATAGCCCGTCGCTGCTCCATTGAGCTGCGTCTGGGAGAGTACTTTCTGCCGGATTATCCGATTCCCGACGGCATGACCATCAATGAATTCTTTACCCTCGAATCCGAGAAGGGGCTCCAGGACCGTCTCGAAGTACTCTACGATACCAGTGCGCCTGATTTCCCCGAGATCCAAAAACGCTACACCGAGCGCTTGGAATTCGAACTTAAAATTATTATCCAAATGGAATTTCCCGGCTACTTCCTGATTGTGATGGACTTTATCCGCTGGGCAAAAAACAATCTTATTCCTGTGGGCCCCGGGCGGGGTTCCGGTGCCGGCTCTCTAGTCGCATACTCACTGCTGATTACCGATCTAGATCCATTGGAATACGATCTGCTCTTTGAGCGCTTTCTTAATCCAGAGCGAGTGTCGATGCCGGATTTCGATATCGATTTCTGTATGGAAGGGCGTGATCGAGTTATCGCCTATGTTGCTGAGCAGTATGGCCGCGATGCCGTGTCACAGATTGTTACCTTCGGCACCATGGCGGCTAAGGCTGTGGTTCGCGATGTGGCGCGAGTGCAGGGCAAGTCCTATGGCCTCGCCGATAAACTCTCCAAGTTAATTCCCTTCGAAGTGGGCATGACTCTGGAAAAGGCTGTCGAACAGGAAGAGGCGCTAAAGCAGTTTTTGGATGAGGATGAAGAAGCCGCCGAAATCTGGGGCATGGCTGTGCAGCTCGAAGGTGTTGCCCGCAACTGTGGTAAGCACGCTGGTGGTGTGGTGATTGCACCGACCAAGATCACCGATTTCTCGCCGATCTATTGCGATGAAACTGGCGGCGGTGTGGTAACCCAGTTCGATAAAAATGATGTGGAAGATGCCGGCCTGGTGAAGTTCGATTTCTTGGGCCTGCGCACTTTAACCATTATCGATTGGGCGGTGCGCATGATTAATGCGGACCGCAGTATTGTTGGGGAAGCGCCTCTCGAGATCGACAAGATCCCCCTCGACGATCAGCCCACCTATGGCTTGATGCAGCGTGCCGAAACCACCGCGGTGTTCCAGCTTGAGTCCCGGGGTATGAAAGAGCTGATTAAGAAGCTCGGACCCGATCGCTTTGAAGATATTATTGCACTGGTGGCCCTGTTCCGTCCTGGGCCGCTGCAGTCCGGAATGGTCGACGATTTTATCAATCGTAAAAAAGGCCGTGCCGAGGTTAGCTACCCCCACTCCCAGTATCAGCACGAGTGCCTGAAGCCAGCCTTGGAACCTACCTACGGCATTATTCTCTATCAGGAACAGGTAATGCAGATCGCTCAGGAGATGGGCGGCTTTACACTGGGTGGCGCTGATTTACTCCGTCGCGCCATGGGTAAAAAGAACGCTGACGAAATGGCCAAACAGCGCATGTTGTTTATTGAAGGTGCCATAGGCAAGGGCTTTACCAACGAGTTGGCGTCAAATATTTTCGATCTGATGGAGAAGTTTGCCGGCTACGGTTTTAACAAGTCTCACTCCGCAGCCTATGCTTTGGTTGCCTATCAGACCGCCTGGTTAAAACAGCACTATCCCGCCCAGTTTATGGCGGCGACCATCTCTTCGGATATGGACAAGACCGATAAGGTGGTGACCTTTATCGATGAATGTCGCGCTATGAATCTTGAACTGTTGCCGCCAGATGTCAATGGCGGCCAGTTCCACTTTAGTGTCGACAAACAAAACAGTGTTATCTATGGGCTGGGTGCGATCAAAGGCTTGGGTGAAGGCCCGGTGAGCAATATTCTTGCCGCGCGCAATGAAGGCGGGTCATTCAAGGATCTGTTTGATTTTTGTGCTCGCGTAGATGGGCGCAAGGTTAATAAACGCGCCATCGAAGCACTGATTCGCAGCGGTGCCTTTGATTTGATTGGCCCCGAGGGCGATATTGGCTATCGCCGCGCAGTGATGCTGGCGGCCATGGATCAGGCAGTGAAACTCGCCGAGCAACATGCGCGCAACACCAGCAGTGGTATGGGCGACCTGTTTGGCGAATCCATTGTTGAGAGCGCCTCGGATATTAATTACACCAGCTATGGCGCAGCCCGCAGTCTGTCCGGAAGAGAGCGCTTGAACGGCGAGCGCGATACGCTGGGTCTCTATTTGACCGGACACCCCATCGATGAGTACGAGGAGGAGCTGCGGATGATGCATCCCAACCGCATCTCCAAACTGCGTCCGGCCAAGGTTCTGGCCACGGTCTCCGGCATGGTCATTGCCATGCGGGTGATGAAAAATAAGCGCGGTGAGAACTTTGCCTTTATTACCCTCGATGACAAAAGCGGCCGCCTTGAGCTGTCGATTTTTGCCGAAAAATACAATGTCTATCGCGAGATTCTAGTCAAAGACGCCTTGCTCGTGGTGCAGGGTGTGGTCTCTGAGGACAGCTTTACCGGCGGCCTTAAAATGCTCGCCGAATCGGTACAGTCAATCTACGAAGCCCGCTGCAGTAAAGTGAAGCGTTTAGCTCTAAGCATCGACAGCAACACCGAAGATGGCAAATGGGTGGAAAGCTTGCAGAGCTCAGTGAATGCCTACAAAGACGGCAACTGTCCCCTGGAGGTCGATTATATTGGACCCAGTGCCAGTGGACGTCTAAAGCTTGGCAGTCAGTGGCGAGTGCAACCGCGGGATGAATTGATCGGTCAGTTGCGGGAAAGATTTGGCAAAAATAGCGTCACTTTGCACTATGATTAAAACATTCCCCCTTAGCGCTAAGTATTTTCAACTCCCTGAGCCCCTCAGCTTAATCGGTTCTAGCGTAGTCTTATATTAGTGTTAGAATGCGCCCAGACCCCGTTTTAGACCAAGACATGAGACTTCTCTATCCATGAATTTAAACTATCTCTCTTTCGAACAGCCAATCGCCGAACTCGAAGCAAAGATTGAAGAACTCCAGCTAGTTGGCAATGACAATGATCTGAATATTGCCGACGAAGTGACCAAGCTGCGTGATAAATCTCGCAAGCTCACTCAAGGGATTTATGCCAAGTTAACGCCATGGCAGGTTGTCCAGGTAGCCCGTCATCCCCATCGACCCTACGCCCTCGATTACATTAAGCGCATCTTTACCGACTTCGAAGAGATGCACGGTGATCGTCACTTTGGTGATGACAGCGCGATTGTTGGTGGTGTGGCCCGTTTAAACGGTGTGCCAGTAATGGTTATCGGTGAAGAGAAGGGCCGTGGCGTCAACGAAAAGGTGATGCGTAACTTTGGTATGCCCAAGCCTGAAGGCTACCGCAAAGCACTGCGCTTAATGGAAACTGCCGAGCGTTTTAAATTGCCCGTATTAACCCTAATTGATACCCCCGGAGCCTACCCCGGTATTGACTCCGAGGAACGCAATATCTCCGAGGCCATCGCCCGTAATCTGGCGACCATGTCACGCTTGAAGACGCCGATTATCTGTACCGTTATCGGTGAGGGTAGTTCTGGTGGTGCGCTGGCAATTGGCGTTGGCGACAAGACCAATATGCTCCAGTACAGCACCTACTTTGTAATCTCGCCGGAAGGTTGTGCCAATATTATTTGGAAGACCAGCGAGAAGGCGCCACTGGCCGCTGAAGCCATGGGTGTGACCTCGGATAATTTGGAAAATTTGGGTATAGTCGACGAGACCATCCCCGAGCCAATGGGCGGCGCTCACCGGGATATAGACACCATGTGTGAGACGCTGAAAGCCAGTCTCAGCCGCCAGCTCGAAGAGTTGTCTGCGGTGCCAATGGATGAGCTGCTAGAAACCCGTTTTGAACGTCTAATGTCCTATGGGCGACCGGATTAATCTGCTTCTATACCTGCATCGGTTAGCTTTTATAAATACTCTCGAACACCGAGGGCTTTACTGAGTCGGATTTAAAGCTAATGAAACTTGATTGGTATTTTGACTTTATATCGCCCTTTGCCTATCTCCAGCACTGCCAGTTTGATCGTTTGCCCAAAGCGGCTGAGGTTCAGTACAAACCTATCCTATTTGCTGGATTGCTCAATCATTGGGGCAATGTGGGGCCGGCTGAAATCGTCCCAAAGCGGATCTTCACTTACAAATATTGTTATTGCTCGCCAGAAAAAAGGCGATCCCTTTTAAGATGCCACCGGCACATCCGTTTAATTCCCTCAGCGCTCTGCGCCTCGCCATAGCCTGCGACTGTGAACCCCATGCTATTCGAACTATTTTCCAGACCATCTGGGAATTGGGACTGGATCTAGAGTCGCCACAGGCGATTCACCATCTTGAAACAACCCTGTCCATGGGCAAGGTTGCCGAGCTAGTTGCTAGGCAAACCGTCAAAGATAAACTCAAAGAGAATACCGAGCAGGCCGCAGCGGCAAATGTATTTGGTGTGCCGACCTTTTCGGTTGTTCAGAAAGCCGCGGCAACTGAAAATTTTTGGGGCCTGGATGCCATGGATATGCTGTTGGATTTTCTTGTCTTGGGGAATGACTTTAACGATCAGCAGATGAGGCTGATCGATAAGTTGCCGGTAGGGGTTCAGCGCAGGCGTTAGCTTAGAGTGTTTGGGTTGAGCTGACTTGGGTTGAGCTGAGTTGAGTTTCAACTGATGTAAAAAAGCCGCCGTTTATCCCCAACGGCGGCTTTTAAATACTCCAGTATAGGATTCTAACTCTCGGTCAATGTAGAGATCGCCGCCATGGCTTCCGGATCCTGGGACTTAATTTTATTGGCTATATGGTGCTGAAAGAAATAGTGAAAATCCACACAATCCTCAGACTCAAATAGGCAGTCATCACCGGGTAACACCGGGGTGCTTATCATCTTACTGTCGTCGATTAACATGGCACTGACGCTGCCGTCCTGACGCAGCCTCCAGCTAACCACCTCTTTTAGCGTGATACTTATAAATTGATCCGCCGACAGTACCGCGTGGGTGCCAATGGTGTCCGGGATCTCCTGAATAATCTCGCGATCGGAGTTGCATTGATACTCATAATAATCCGCTGCGGTTTCCAACTCGACAATTTTGTGCAGCGGCGCGCTGTAAAATAGTTCGTCGACACCTGCATCATAGTAGCCTTGCCACTGGCCATTTAGGGCGTCATTGATTTCGTCGCAGGGCACCAGTTCATCGAGCCAGGGCACTAGACCTATAACCTCGCCAGTTGAACGCAGGCCCCAGGCGAGAATCTTCACCGAGAATAGCTTGTCTTGATTTACAGAATTGGAATAGAGCATTTCGAGCCCGTCGAGTTCCGGGGCTATACGAATAAGTCTGTTACTGGCGGTTTCGGAGATTGGTTTGCGCGTAAAGAAATCGATAACGTTATCT
>CAXAFJ010000014.1:0-40607 GCA_963968025.1 uncultured Pseudomonadales bacterium
AAAACTAGTCTCTTAAAACTAGTCTCTTAAAACTAGTCTCTTAAAACTAGTCTCTCTAAATAGCTACCTGTGATTATATACAGTAATCAAAATGGCGCAAGTTAAACTATATTTAAGCCAGACAACAGGAGAAGTTTATGCTTGAAGCAAAAGTACAGGAAGCATGGCGGGTGCTACGTATACAGTCTGAATTGGTTGCAGGTACGGATAAATTACTTAAGTTGGGGGCCGCGGTAACGGTGTTTGGTGGCGCCCGTTTAGACTCGAGTAACCGCTATTATCGAGAGGCACAACAGCTGGGCAAATTGCTCGGTGAAGAAAATATCCCGGTTATTACCGGTGGCGGTCCGGGCATTATGGAGGGGGCCAATCGCGGCTGTTACGCCACACCAACACCCTCAGTCGGATTAAATATTGATCTGCCCTTTGAGCAGACACCGAACCCTTATCAAGATATAGGCCTCGATTTTCGCTACTTTTTTGTGCGTAAATATTTGTTTGTCAAACATGCGGTGGGCTTTGTGATTTTCCCCGGGGGCTTTGGCACCTTAGATGAACTGTTTGAAGCACTGACTCTGGTGCAAACTCTAAAGGTAAAACCCTTTCCGATTGTGTTGGTGGGGCGGTCATTTTGGCAGGGTCTCGTGGATTGGATGCAGGACCGCATGGTGTCGGAGGGCTGCTTAGGGGCTGCCGACCTCAATCTCTTCGAGTTGGTGGAAGACGCCGATGAAGCGGCACAGGTTATCCTCAAACATATTCGTATGGGGGAATTTGCGCTTAAGCAATAGTTTTTTTAGTCATAAAATTGCAAAAAATGCTGGGCGGCAAAGCGCTTAGGTTATTGAGCAGGTTATCGAGCTATGCCGCCCGGCAATCGATTTCAAACCATTTACTGGCTGTTTACACGTCAGTCAGAATTCATCCCAGCCAAACAGATAGTCGGACTGAATAATCTCATCCAGATCCGACACCCACGGCATCTGCGCTCTGTCCTCTATTGCCAGTGTCGCTGCCTGTTTGTAGGCCGCGCTTGGGGGAACTACAACCATTTGCGACCAGTCATCGAGACTGATTTGATCGAACTCTCCATCATCGTAATGCAGATTTATAACCGCGAGGTACTCATCGATACCGAGCACTTCAAAGGTTCTGTTGGTGGCTATTTCCCGATAGCACTGATTGATCATAGGTACACTATTAGCCATGACATTTCCCTCCTTTTAAGGTTAGAAAATAGCAGCTTGTGGCATCGGCTGCATTAGGCAATGTGGGGCAATAATGGCTGCAGTTACGGTGCTATTGAATGGTCTTGGGTGAACTGTTGGCGGTAAGCGATTGGAAAGTAGAGTAATAATATTTTTCCGTAAAAAATCTATTTCAGGTTAAAATTTCCTTATGGAATAGCAATGCTTTGTGAAAGAATAACTTAGTCTAAAAATGTTCGCTTGATAGCAGACACTCAACCGCCGCCAATAACCTTTGGAAAATCTATGACCCACAGCCCACACGGACGCCTGATGCTCGATTTGGCGGGTACAACATTAACCGCTGATGAACCTGCACTGCTCTGCAATCCTCAGGTGGGCGGGGTGATTTTATTTGCCCGCAATGTCGAGAGTCGCCAGCAGGTCGAAGCACTGGTCGCCGAGATAAGAGCCGCCGCACCGCAGCTCTTGATCGCCGTAGATCAAGAGGGCGGTCGAGTACAGCGCTTCAAATATGGCTTTACTCTGTTGCCGGCGATGCAGCAGCTGGGTGATCTATGCCACACAGATCCAGAGGCTGGACTGACACTAACTCGAGACTGCGGCTGGCTGATGGCGGCCGAGGTGATTGCCTGTGGTTTGGATATTAGCTTTGCACCAGTGTTGGATGTGGATCGCGATACCAGCAGCATTATTGGCGATCGCGCCTTTTCAGATCAGCCTCAATCGGTAACCGATGTGGCCGCAGCCTTTATAGCGGGCATGAATGAAGCGGGTATGGCCGCCACCGGCAAACACTTTCCAGGACACGGCGGTATTTTTGCCGACAGCCACCTCGAAGCCCCTGTTGACCACCGCGACTGGGCGCAGCTCAGTGAGCATGACCTAGTACCTTTTGTGGCTTTGGCAGCGAGTCTTGGGGGCATAATGCCGGCGCACATTACCTTTCCCGCCATTGACCCTGACTCGGTGGGATTCTCGGGCTTTTGGCTAAAGCAGATTTTGCGCGATCAGCTCGGTTTTGAGGGGGTAATCTTTAGTGACGATCTGGCCATGAAAGGCGCGGATGTCGCCGGGGGTTACGTGCAGAAGGCACAGCTTGCCCTAGATGCCGGTTGCGACATGATCTTAGTCTGCAATGATCGTCCAGGTGCTCTTCAAGTGCTCGACTTTATGACCGAACAGCAGGTTAGTGGCAGCGGCCGGATCAAGGGCATGTTAAAAACAAGCTCGCTATCTTGGGCGCAGCTAGAGAATCATCCGCGCAGAGTTGCTACCATGGCGCAGCTGCAAAATTTTAATCTCAATAATTAGAAACAAACAGAGTAGGTTGGGTCGATGAAAAAGTTAGAGAGCTGGTTGGTCAATTTGACAGGCGAACAGTACCTTTGGGTGCTGGAGTTGTTTGTTATCGTGGTTCTGGCCTTGGGACTAGGCATGGTAATTAATCGGGTTGTCGACAAGCTCGAAGTGCAGGCCCTGAAGACCAAAACAGTCTGGGACGACGCCCTGATTGAGGCCTGTCGGCGACCACTGATCTGGCTGGTGTGGATTCTCGGCATCAACTTCGCCGCCGGGATTGCCGCGCAAAAAATGGAGTCTGAGCTCTATGCTCTGGTGGATCCGATCAATCGCCTGGCGCTGATCTTTTTAGGCGTGATGTTTTTGACCAACTTTATTAAACGCGCCGAACGCAATCTTGTGCATCCGGACTATATTGCCAAGCCCATGGATGAGACTACCGTGCGCGCTGTGGGAAAATTGCTCCGCGCCGCAGTGATTATCACCGGCGTATTAATCGCCATGCAGCTGTTTGGTTACAGTATTTCAGGCCTGCTGGCCTTTGGCGGTATCGGCGGTATCGCCATGGGTTTTGCTGCCAAAGATCTGCTGGCCAACTTTTTTGGCGGCCTGATGATCTATCTGGATCGGCCTTTCTCGGTAGGCGACTGGGTGCGTTCACCAGACCAAGAAATCGAAGGCACAGTGGAAGATATCGGCTGGCGTCTGACCCGTATTAGAACCTTTGATAAACGTCCGCTGTATATTCCCAATGCCGTGTTTGCCAATATCTCCGTGGAAAACCCCTCGCGCATGACCAATCGCAGAATCTATGAAACCATCGGCCTGCGCTACGATGATCTGGCGCAGATGGGCCCAATTGTTGAACAGGTGAAGGCGATGCTGTCGGCCCACCCCGATATTGATACCAATCAAACAATGATGGTCAACTTCAACCAGTTTGCCGCCAGCTCACTAGACTTTTTCATCTATGTCTTTACCAAGACAACCAATTGGGTGGCCTATCATCAGGTAAAGCAGGATGTGCTGCTTAAAGTGGCGGATATTATTGCCGCAAACCAAGCTGAAGTGGCTTTCCCAACCTCGACACTGCATGTTCCTGCTGGTATTGACGTGAATGGACCGGAAGTGAGTGGCAAGGAAAAATAGGCTAGCTTAAGCCTGTTGAGAGCCCTGAAATAGTAGGGCGATTGCAGAATAAAACAGCTTTCGCCAGCTTAAATCATGGGCTGGCAGTTGTTGTGAAAAAAATCGTGGCAGAGTCTCAACCGGTTAACTACAGTTTATGAAGATGTAGCTTGATCAGCATCATCTTCAGGAACAATAACAGGGATGTATGGGGGATATTGCAGTAGAGACTGCAAAGGGATCGTGCGGCTAAATGAATAGCCAGCACAGGATAAGGAGATCATGTCATGGATTTGACACCGCTTTTCACCGGCCTGAATGTTAACGGCCAGTATTTAGATATTTCAGGCCCAGGCTTGTCTGGCCGCAACCCCCTCAGCACCGATTTCACTCTCGAGGGCTTCCCCTCAAGCAGGTGGCGGCCATGATGCGTTATCTCAAGACGGCCATCGCCATCTTTGTCGTTATCAGCAGCTGGTGCTTATTTGCTATTGTGCTGGTCGACTATATAGTCGGTGACCTCGCAGGGTTGATCGAGACCTCCCTGCAAGCACAGGCTTGGGCGCTGTTATTTTTGTTTGGTCTATGGCGCAGTTCGAGGTTAAGAGATACGGATCTGAAGGTCAGGCAGTGGTTCGGCAGCACTCTGTTGGGTGCCTTTGTTATTGCTAAACTAACTGCCTTCCGAGGTTTTTTTGCCAGCGCACTGCGCTCGGTGTATATCAATGTCTATCAGTTGGCCGACGTGGTCTTCTGTGTCGGCACGCCGCTGCTAATAATTTCTGCATCGGCCGGCTGGTGGTTACTCCCAGAAGTCAGCTATGTATCTCTGCTGGTTTACTGCTGCATGATTTCAATAATCTTCTTCTGGGGGCTGCACAGCAATTTGGTGCGCCTGCTGACACTGGGTTATTTCTTCGGTTACTGGCTGGTCTCAGATTCATTACTAATGTACCCCTTTATCGCCCCGGCAGCCGTGCAGCAGAACGTTGCCTTTATGATGACCTAGGCATTAAATGCCCTGTTACCGGCAGTTGGGCTGGTACTGATTGTCTACCTGTTGGCGCGACGCCATGGGCTGCAGATGATGACAGAGCTATTTAATCGGCATATGAGTCTTGGCGCTGTTAATGCTAATCGGCAGCCGAATAAAGAGCTAGATAGACATTCTAGTCAGGATTCTAGTCAGGATTCTAGTCAGGATTTCAGTCGCGATATTCTCAGTAATTACATGCTGTTAGGTTGCCTTTTAATGGCCATCCCCCTGGCCGCGGTTATTACCCATATCGCCATTAGCCATATCAATGTTCATATACTATTTGTCGGCCTGGGCATCTGGTCTCTGGATCGATATTGGCAGCATGACGTAGTCGATGAACCGGCCCTGTCCTCCGACTGGCGCTATTTTTTAAAGCTCTCCTGGAGGTACTAGCGCCAATTTACTCTATAATCGCCTTTTGATTTTTAGAGGTAAAACCCGTGGTCAGCTTTGTTGAGACGTCGACTTTTAAGAAAACAGCACTATTGCTCAGCTGCCTTTTGTTGGCCAGCTGCCTTGGCAGGCCAGAGGGTGTTTCCCCGGTTGAGCAATTGGACAGCCAGCGCTATCTCGGCACCTGGTACGAAGTGGCGCGACTCGATCACTCCTTTGAACGAGGCTTAAGCAACGTCACCGCCGACTATTCAATGCGCGAAGATGGCGGACTGCGGGTTATCAACCGTGGTTACTCAGTCGAAGAGGGTGAGTGGCAGCAGGCCGAGGGTAGGGCTTACCGCATTGAAGATGACCAGCCGGGCCATCTCAAAGTGTCTTTTTTTGGTCCGTTTTTTGGCTCCTATATTGTTTTTGAACTGGACTCGGACTACCAACACGCCTTTGTTGCCGGCAATACCACCGGCTATCTGTGGCTGCTGGCGCGGACGCCGACCATTAGCGACGAGTTAAAAAGGCATTTTTTGCGCCGTGCTGAGGAATTGGGTTTTGAGGTAGAGGATTTGATGTTTGTTGATCAGGGGTTGAATCAAAATGCTGTCGGCAGTGCTGCTGGTCTTTCTCCGGAAAAATAATTAAAGGTAGCAGTTGGATGCTCTGAGATCTCTCACATTGGTTCGAGATGACAGGTTTGCAGTCTTTGTGCAAAACAAAAAAGTTGTCATCCCGACAGAGCGCAGCGACGAGGGATCTCACTTCGGCAGTTGGCAATAGAGTCGCAAAAAAACCTACTCGGCCTCAGCCAAGGTCTCTTCGTCTAAAGGGTTAAGCAGTTCCGGCTCGTAAGGGATAATCGTCACCAGCACACCCATCTTAGGGTGATCAATATAGTAACTCTGCTGCTCTTCAAGGCGCTTGGACTGATCAAAGGTCCACAGTGTCTTCACCGGATAGCCGATTGGCGGTTGAACGTCTTCGACAGCCTGAAGCTCTGAAGCCTCTGCATCCATCGCCTTATCGAAATCTTTTTCCGGCGCATCAATAAAAAAGTCTTCAATACGCTCTTCATCAAACTCAATGTCTGCAGTGACATAACTGTCGCCGAGGCGGGCTTGCTCTCGGGCTGGAAAATCTGGCAGTGCGATCATATTGGCGGTGTCGCTCAGGGGATCAAATTCCAGTAGCCAGAGGTCCGATTGAAAGTGCAAGAACCGAGATTTATAAAAGCGCAGGCTGCCTTCAATTTCAAAGCGATCCCTATATTGCTTGCCGGCTTTGATAATGACCCAGGGATCCTGCTCTAGCGGATCTGCTGAGAAACGCCAGGCTTCGTGAAACAGAACGTTGTATTGAGCTTGGCGGTCGAGGGCGCGGGAGCTTTCATTGAGGTTGCGCACATCTCTTGGCAGTTTTACAAAGGTCGCTTCATAGTCTGCCACGTAGGCTTGTTCGGCTGTTTGGGTTTGGCTGTCGACTGAAGTGCCGATTGAAGTGCCGATTGAAGTGCCGATTGGATTACTGGCCAAAAATGCGGCGTCTTGGGCATTTAATTGGGCGAGATCGTATTCGTCGAATTGGGTGTTTTGTTCGAGATCCTGTTCTTCCAGACTCTCTCGTTCCGAGGTAGGGAAGGTCTCTGCAGGCAAGCTGAGGGTCGGATCTGGGACTGTCGCCAACGGGATGATTCGCGCGGCTGTGGTTGAGACAACGCCATTCCCGGCGACAGGGAAGTTGTTGTCTGAAATTTGGCCGGGTTCAAGCAGGTCGAGATTGTTTTGTGGGAAGTCGAGACTGTAACTGCGCGGTGGTTGTTCGGCGCCGCTATAACCCTGCTGGGTGAAAATCACTACTTCAACCTGATACCAGGGGGCTGTGCCCTGTTCAGTTTGCTGGCTACTGTCTTGGGCGACACTCAGGCTGCTGGTCAGCGCGAACAGAGCGGCCCACAGGCGGTTGGCCCGTGATACTTGTCGCTGTTGCTTGTCTGTTGCCATGCTTATCATTCCCTTGCCCATGCTTTTTTGGATAGCTCGTAAAAGATAGCTCGTGAAAGATAGTCCTTACAAGATAGCCGTTAAATGGCAGTTGCCGCTAGATTGCCACCGCTTAGCGCTCGCTCTCCGCAGGCATAAGTTGCTCGAGAATATAGGTCAGCTTATCCACGCGCTCTTCTGCCGTTTCCATCTCTGTAGTGAAACTCAATTGATCATTATTTTGCAAGCGGAATGTGCCAGGACGTTGCTGCACCATTTCAATAATGGTCATGGGTTCCACTGGGGTGCTGGCGCTAAACTTGAGACGTCCGCCATTGGGGCCGGCTTCAATTTTTATCAGTCCGAGGCGTTCGCCCATCTGTCGCAGTTTGGCCAGTTCAAACAGGGTTTTGGCCGGATCTGGCAAGAGGCCAAAGCGATCGATCATCTCCACCTGCAACTCATAGAGGTCACGCTCTGTCTGGCAGTTGGCAAGACGTTTATAGAGTGTCAGGCGCATATTGACGTCGGGCAGATAGTCGTCGGGTATCAGTGCCGGCAGGTGCAGGTTGACTTCGATGCCCTGATCCATGGCTGATCCGAGTTCAGTCTGCTTGCCATTTTTAATTGCATTCACCGCGCGCTCGAGCATTTCCAGATAGAGGGTAAAACCAATCGCCTGAATATGACCGCTCTGTTCTTCGCCGAGCAGTTCGCCAGCGCCGCGAATTTCTAAATCATTGGTGGCCAGGGTAAAGCCAGAGCCCAGGTGATCGGCAGCGGAAATGGCTTCCAGGCGTTTTTGCGCGTCGGCGGTAATGGTTTTCGGTGGCGGTGTTAAGAGGTAGGCATAGGCCTGGTGGTGTGAGCGACCGACACGTCCCCGCAGCTGATGCAGTTGCGCGAGACCAAATTTATCCGCCCGTTCAATAAGGATAGTGTTGGCGCTGGGAATATCGATACCGGTTTCAATAATGGTGGTGCACACCAGCACATTGAAGCGCTGGTGATAAAAGTCCGACATCACCTGCTCTAACTGGCGTTCGCGCATCTGCCCGTGGGCGATATTGATTCGTGCCTCGGGGACTAGCAGGGCCAGTTCATCGGCGGTGCGCTGAATATTTTTAACGTCGTTGTGTAGGAAGTAGACCTGACCGCCACGGAGAATTTCACGCAGTATGGCTTCTCGGGTGATGCGGTCTTCGCGCTGACGGATAAAGGTTTTTACCGATAGACGTCGTGCCGGCGGGGTGGCAATAATCGATAGATCGCGCACCGCATGCATAGACAGATTGAGGGTCCGTGGAATTGGTGTCGCGGTCATGGTGAGAATATCCACCGAGCTGCGCATAGATTTAATCTTGTCTTTCTGGCGGACACCAAAGCGATGTTCTTCATCGATAATCAGCAGGCCCAGACGTTCAAAGTCGATCTTGGCGTGGAGCAGTTTGTGGGTGCTGATAAGAATGTCCACTTTGCCGCTCTCAGTGTCGGCAATCACCTGCTCCTGTTCTTGGGCGGTGCGGAAGCGGGAGAGTTCTTCGACTGTTATGGGCCAGTTGGCAAAGCGGTCGCGGAAGTTTTGCAGATGCTGGTGGGCGAGCAATGTGGTGGGCACTAATATGACTACCTGCTTGCTGCTGGATACGGCGGTAAAGGCGGCGCGCATAGCCACTTCAGTTTTGCCGAAGCCGACATCGCCACAGACCAGCCGATCCATCGGTTGCGGGCTGAGCAGGTCGCGGCGCACGGCGTCGATAGCCTCGGCCTGATCGGCGGTCTCTTCGAAGGGGAATTCGCCACTAAACTTGCGGTAGTCCTCTTCGTTGTTGTCGCAGGCAAAGCCTTTGCGGGCGGCCCGGCGAGCGTAAATATCTAGCAGTTCAGCGGCTGTATCGCGTATCTGTTTGGCGGCTTTCTCTTTCGCCTTGGACCATTTGTCGGTGCCGAGTTTGTGCAGGGGCGCCATGGATTGATCGCCGCCACCAAAGCGACTGATTAAATGCAGGGATGAAACCGGCACATAGAGTTTGGCGTCATTGGCATAGACCAGCATCAGAAATTCTTGTACTGACTTATCCACTTCGAGAGTAACCAGCCCCTGGAAGCGACCGACGCCGTGGTCCATATGGACGACCGGCGCGCCGTGCTGCAGTTCAGCCAGGCTCTTAAAAATATGATCCGGTGACTCTGAAGCCTTGGAACGGCGACGGCGCTGCATCACCTGTTGACCGAAGAGTTCGCCTTCGGTGATCAGGCAGATGCCTTTGTCCGGGCTATAGAGGCCTTGATCGATGGGGTAGGTGGTGACAGAGAAACGATCGCTGGTGTTGATAAAGTCTTGCCAATTTTCCACTTCTGCGGCGACGACATCAATTTTCTTCAGGAATCCGGCGAGCACTTCACGGCGTCCGGCTGATTCGGCACAGAACAGCACGCGGCCATCGAAGCCTTGAAGAAATTCCTGCAGGGTTGCTAGAGGGTTGCTGAGCTTGGAGTTAACCGCCACATCGGGGACGGCGCGCAAATTGAAGTTGATGCTGCCAGCGGTGGCTTTGGCGGGCTGACGATCGATCTCGGTGCGCGGCAGCTTTTTAATCTGCTCAAACACTTCTTCGACGCCGAGAAACAGTTCTCTCGGGGACAGGATTGGGCGGGTGGGATCGACGCCGTATTCGGCATAGCGGGCGTTGGTGTCCTGCCAGAAGGCGAGGGAGGCGTCTTCGATACCTACGTGGCTAAATAGCTGTACTTTCTCTGGCAGGTAATCAAATAGAGTGGCGGTCTGTTCAAAAAATAGACTCAGATAATACTCTATGCCCTGGGGCGCAATACCCTCTTTAATATCCCGGTAGATAGGACATTTGTCTGGGTTCTGGTCAAAATGCGTGTGCCAGTTATTTAAGAACTGATTGCAGGCCTGCTTGTCGAGAGGAAATTCTCGGGCTGGCAGTAGTTCAATCTGAGTGACATTTTCTGAGGTGCGCTGAGACTCGGAATCAAACAATCGCAGGCTTTCGATTTCATCGTCTAGCAGATCGATGCGAAATGGCTGCTTGGCCCCCATGGGGTAGATATCGATCAGTGAACCGCGAAAGGCGTATTCGCCGTGCTCATACACCGTTTCGACGCGATTATAGCCAGCGCGAGACAGCTGCTGTTGCAGTTCATCGCGGTCCAGCAGTTCACCGACCTGATAGGAAAAGGTCCGCGAGGCGATAAAGTCGGTCGGTGCCAATCTGTGCATCAGCGTTGGCAGCGGCACGATTAACAATGCGTGCTGAGCATTGGGCAGGTTGGATAGAGTTTGCAAGCGCGCTGAGACTATATCCTGATGGGGCGAGAAAATGTCGTAGGGCAGGGTTTCCCAGTCCGGGAAGTTGAGAATTGGGAAATCTTGCTCGGCACTGAAAAACGCCAGGGCGCGACTCTGGGCTGCGGCCTCGCGGGCGGTCTCGGTAATCAGAATGCTAAGGCCATCGAATTGTTGGGCGGCCTCGGCGATGGCCAGTGCACGACCTGCGGCTTGCAGTTCACCCCAGTGATTTTTATCGCCGGGTTTAGCGTTTAAACCTAAATTAAGAATCGTTTTTGATTTTAAGATGGGTTTTAAGTCTAAAGTTGTCTGTGAAGTTGAAACTGTCATAACACCTACATAAATATTGGAAAGTTGTACTAAAGTTAATCTAATACTGAACTGCTGTTACCCTTGGTTCACAGCGGGCCGCTATTTTACTCGCGGTCGACCAGTGATAGATAGAGGCAATAGTCTGTATAGACCAGACGAAGTCTTTTGTTAGTTGCCTGTGTGACCAATGTTCACGATAATGCAATTACCCCCAAAAACTGCTTGAAAAGGACCCGCCAGTGATTGATCAGAAGAGACCCCTCCCAGACGATTTTTTCAAAGATTGGAAGCAACGTGAAGCCCTTGCCGAAGGCATGATACCGATTATTGGCAAGCTCTACCGTGAGCGCAATGTATCGACCTATATGTATGGCAACAGCATGGTCAATAAGTCGGTCACCGATTTGATGAAATTTCATCGCCGTGTGCGTCAGGTGGAACAAAACGAATTATCGGAATTTGACTCTTCACCCATGATCGAAGCGATTGCCCGTCAGCATCTCGGGCCAGCGCATATTGATCTGGGTAAAATGGTGGTCAAGTTTCAGAGCATTGGCAATGGTCGCAGCATCGATGAGTTCGTCGCCGATGAGCTGAAAGATATTGTTGGTTCAGACGTCAAACCACTGCCCCAGCCCCAGGATGTAGTGCTCTATGGCTTTGGTCGTATCGGTCGTCTGGTAGCGCGAATTCTGATTGATAAGGCCGGGGGTGGCGATGTGCTGCGCCTGCGAGCCATTGTTATTCGCAAGGGCAAGATCGACAACGATTTGGAAAAGCGTGCAGCCTTGCTGCGTCGCGATTCAGTTCACGGTTCATTTAAGGGCACCATTCGTGTTCTGGAAGACGAGAACACTCTGGTGATCAACGGCAATCCGGTGAAGGTGATCTACGCCAACTCCCCAGAAGAGATCGACTACACCGAGTACGGTATTAACAATGCCTTGATTGTCGACAACACCGGTGTCTGGAAAGACAATGCTGGCCTCGGCGGTCATCTGCGCCCCGGTGCGTCAAAGGTCTTGCTGACGGCTCCAGCTGGCGATGATATTCCGAATATTGTCTACGGTGTCAACGATGGGGAAATTACCCCTGAGCGCAAGATTATCTCGGCGGCCTCATGCACCACCAATGCCATAGTGCCGGTGCTCGATTGCCTGCTTAAAGAATATGGCATCAACAGTGGTCATGTGGAAACTATTCACGCCTACACCAATGATCAGAACTTGATCGATAATTATCACAAAGGTGATCGTCGCGGTCGCAGTGCAGCACTGAATATGGTGTTGACCTCTACCGGCGCTGCCAAGGCAGTGGCTAAAGTGATTCCACAGCTGAAAGGCAAGTTGACCGGCAATGCGATTCGGGTGCCTACTCCCAATGTCTCCATGGCGATCCTCAATCTGCAGTTGGGGCGCGACACAACGGTAGAAGAGCTGAATGAGTTTATGCGTCAGAAGGCATTGCACTCTGAGCTGCAACAGCAGATTGGCTACACCATCTCCACTGAAGCGGTATCCACAGACTTTGTCGGTTCCCGTCAAGCCTGTGTCTACGATTCTCAGGCCACCATAGTCGAGGGCAATAGCTGTGTACTCTATTGTTGGTATGACAATGAATTTGGTTATAGCTGTCAGGTGGTTCGCTGCTTGGAGAAATTTGCAGGTGTTAGCTGGCCCTCTTACCCCAGTGTCTTACCTGCGGTCTAAGTTGCTCTGGCGGAAAGTGTTGTAGCGAAAAGTGTTTTACCGGACTCGGCGCAGCCTCTGCGTCGAGTCTTTTTGCTTACAGGTCAGGGCTTTGTGAGTAGTGTTTTGATTGCCATTTAAGTAAATCCTCAGCCCGACAAAATAAATAACTCAGATATAGGCCACTTTAGCTTTCTTTGGTCCCATTCAGACTGGAATCACAGCGCCCAGACCTTTATAATCCCGCCGATCTTCAATCGGTGAACAATGACCCTCATCTGTCTGCCGACACTAAGCTGAAATTACTCGCAAAATGGCCGTTAAATCCCGTTGTTGAGTCGATTCAGTGATACAGCCCAAATATTAATTTTTGAGTATTAGGTATTTCCTATGATAAAAATCCGTCGCGGATTAGACCTGCCCATAGCGGGTAAGCCTGAGCAGGTTGTTCACGATGGCCCAGTAATAGGTCAGGTTGCGGTAGTCGGTTTTGACTACCCGGGCATGAAGCCCACCATGGCCGTGCGCGAAGGTGATCGCGTCAAGCTGGGTCAATTGCTGTTTACCGACAAAAAAACGGTCGGTGTCAAGTACACCGCTCCTGCAGCGGGTGTTGTAGTAGCAGTCAACCGTGGCGATCGCCGTGTATTTCAATCCCTAGTGATTGATGTTGACGGAAACGACGCTGAACGCTTTGCCCAGTACAGTGCTGAGCAGCTAGCTTCCTTAGACCGCAGCCTAGTGGTTGAGAATCTGATTAACTCTGGCCAGTGGGTGTCATTGCGAACCCGTCCTTTTGCCCGAGTGCCAGCGCCAGAATCTACTCCATCCTCTATTTTTGTGACTGCCATGGACACCAATCCACTGGCGGCTGACCCAGCACCCATTATTGCTCAGCGCAGTGAAGACTTTGCCAACGGTCTAACCGTTCTGACACGCTTGACTGACGGCCCAGTGCATCTCTGCAGTGCGGCGGATGCAACAGTTGCTGGCGATACTATTGATGGCGTTCAGGCACACAGCTTTGCCGGTCCCCATCCAGCAGGTCTGGCTGGAACCCATATTCACTTTATCGATCCTGTGAGCGCTGACAAAACCGTTTGGACCATTGGCTATCAAGATGTGATCGCAATGGGTGCTCTGTTTACTAGCGGTACTATTGATAGCAGCCGCGTGGTTGCACTGGCTGGCCCTCAGGTCAATCAGCCGCGACTGTTAAAAACTCAGCTCGGTGCCAACCTTAACCAGCTGGTGATCGGCGAATTAAAGAACGATGAGAATCGCGTAATTTCCGGTTCGGTTCTCTCCGGTCGCAAAGCCTCTGGCGAGTTTGCCTTTTTAGGCCGTTATCACTCCCAGGTCTCGGTTATCCGTGAAGGCCGCGAGCGCGACTTTCTGCACTACCTGAGAGCCGGTTTTGACAAGCACTCAGCACTGCCGATCTTTGTTTCCTCCCTGAGCAAGAAACTTTTCAACATGACCTCCAGTACCAACGGCAGCGAACGCGCCATGGTACCTGTGGGTGGCTACGAAAATGTCACTGCTCTGGATATCTTGCCGGTTCAGCTACTCCGCTCACTGATTGTCGGTGACACGGAAATGGCACAGAAACTCGGTTGCCTAGAATTGGACGAAGACGATGTCGGTCTCTACAGCTATGTCTGTGTCGGCAAGCATGAGTACGGTCCCATCCTGCGCGATAATTTGACCAGAATAGAGAAGGAGGGTTAAGAGCATGATACGTAATCTTCTCGATAAGGTAGAACCGCATTTCCACAAAGGCGGCAAGTGGGAAAGCTGGTATGCACTGTACGAAGCGGTTGATACGGCTTTATTTAAGCCATCAGACGTAACCAAAAACAGTTCCCATGTGCGTGACTCCATCGACCTGAAGCGGGTCATGATCACAGTTTGGATGGCGACGTTCCCAACCATGTTTTTCGGTATGTGGAATGTCGGCTTTCAAGCCAACACCATCATGTTGGAAATGGGCATGTTGGCTCAAGAGGGCGGACGCGGCATCTTTATCGCCATGTTGGCTGGCTACGATCCAACCAGTATCTGGGACAACCTAGTTCACGGTGCGGCTTACTTCCTACCTATATACATGGTGACCTTTATAGTCGGCGGTTTCTGGGAAGTCTTGTTTGCCAGTGTTCGCGGCCATGAAGTGAACGAGGGCTTCTTTGTTACCTCGGTACTCTTTGCCCTTTGCTGTCCTCCTGATCTGCCACTGTGGATGGTCGCCGTAGGTATCAGCTTCGGTATTGTCATTGGTAAAGAAGTATTCGGCGGCACCGGTAAGAACTTCCTCAACCCAGCCCTGACAGGTCGTGCATTCCTTTACTTTGCCTACCCGGCCTATATGTCGGGTGACGCGGTATGGACTGCAGTGGACGGGTACACTGGCGCAACCATGTTGTCTGTGGCGGCTAGTGCCGGTATGGCGGGTCTTGAGCAGAGCACAACTTGGATGTCCGCATTTATCGGTACCATTCAGGGCTCCATCGGTGAAACCTCTACTCTGGCGATTCTGCTCGGTGGCGTGGTGCTGATGGTGATGCGCATTGCTTCATGGCGCATCATTGGTGGCGTTTTGCTGGGCTCAGCACTGCTGTCTATGCTGTTTAATGCTATCGACTCGACCAACCCCATGTTTGCCTTGCCGTTCTATTGGCACTGGGTGATTGGCGGATTTGCCTTCGGTGCAATCTTTATGGCCACCGACCCCGTATCTGCTGCAATGACCAACACCGGCAAGTTCTGGTACGGCATGCTGATTGGCGTTATGGTGATTCTGATTCGTGTGGTCAACCCGGCTTTCCCAGAGGGCATGATGCTGGCGATTCTGTTTGCCAATCTATTTGCACCACTGTTCGATCATGCTGTGGTTCAAGGAAATATTAAAAGGAGATTGGCCCGTGGCTAGTGACTCTATTAAGAAAACTTTCGGTGTTGCTGCACTGCTCTGCGTTGTTTGCGCAGTAGTGGTCTCCAGCGCTGCGGTGATACTGCGACCGATGCAGGACGCGAATAAGATATTGGATTTAAAAACCAATATTCTCGCCTCTGCTGGCCTGTTAAAAGCCGGCATTGATGTTGAAACTCAGTTTCAGCAGATCACTACCCGTATTGTCGATATGGAAACCGGTCGCTTTAGCGATGCAGTTGATCCGGCTGTCTATGATCAACGCAAAGCGTCTAAAGATCCGGCACAGTCTATAGCGCTGTCCGGTGACGAAGATATTGCCAAGATCAGACGTCGCGCCAATTTCGCCACTATCTATATAGTAGAAGGCGAGCAGGGTTTGGAGAAAATCATTCTGCCGATTAAAGGCTATGGTCTCTGGTCGACGCTGTATGGCTTTATCGCACTGGAATCGGATCTCAAAACGGTTGCCGGTATTGGCTTCTACGAGCATGCCGAAACACCGGGTCTGGGTGGCGAAATTGACAACCCTAACTGGAAAGCCAGCTGGATAGGCAAGAAAGCCTACAACTCCGGCGATCTGGCGATCACTGTATTAAAAGGTAAGGCGGATATGAACCGTGACGGCTATGAGTCACAGATCGACGGTCTCGCTGGCGCTACTTTGACCACTCGTGGTGTTGATAATCTAGTGCGCTACTGGCTAGGTGATTCAGGCTTCTCACCACTGATCAGCAACCTTAAGACAGGGGAGGCCTAATCGTGTCAAAAGCTAAAGATACGCTTCTAGCACCGGTACTGAACAACAATCCGATTGCATTGCAAATCCTCGGAATCTGTTCGGCCCTGGCGGTAACCTCAAGCATGAAGGTCGCCTTTGTTATGTGCCTGGCACTGACCGTGGTAACCGCGTTTTCGAACCTGTTTGTGTCGTTGATCCGCAACCATATTCCCAACAGCATCCGTATTATTGTGCAGATGACCATCATTGCCTCACTGGTAATTGTTGTTGATCAGGTGCTCAAGGCCGTGGCCTACGATATCAGCAAGCAACTGTCGGTCTTTGTTGGACTGATTATTACCAACTGTATTGTGATGGGTCGCGCTGAAGCCTTCGCCATGAAAAACCCACCGCTGCCGAGTTTCTTAGATGGCATAGGTAATGGTCTTGGTTACAGTGTGGTACTGATGATGGTCGCATTCTTCCGCGAACTGTTTGGCGCCGGCAAGCTGTGGGGCTACGAAGTCCTCAAAGTTAGCACCGACGGTGGCTGGTATGTGGCCAACGGCATGATGTTGATGCCACCCAGCGCCTTCTTCTTAATTGGTCTGTTTATCTGGATTCTTCGCGTCAGCAAGAAAGATCAGGTTGAACAGCCGGACTTTAAGATCACCGCGAATAGCCGTCCGAGTGAGGTTGCCTAATGGAACATTATCTAAGTTTGTTAGTTCGCTCGATCTTTATCGACAACATCGCCCTGAGCCTGTTCTTGGGTATGTGTACCTACCTGGCGCTGTCGAAAAAGATCAACGCAGCATTCGGTTTGGGTATTGCAGTGATCGTCGTGCAGACCATTACGGTTCCAGTAAACAACCTGCTGCTCGGCTACCTGTTATCCGATGGCGCACTGGCTTGGGCCGGTCTGCCGGATGTCGATCTGAGCTTCTTGGTCTACCTGTGCTTTATCGGCGTAATCGCCGCCATAGTGCAGATCCTGGAAATGTTCCTCGACAAGTATGTGCCGGCACTCTACAACGCCCTGGGCGTGTTCTTGCCGCTGATTACGGTGAACTGTGCCATTCTCGGTGGTTCATTGTTGATGGCAGAGCGCGGTTACAACTTCACCGAGAGTGTGGTTTACGGCTTTGGCTCTGGTACCTCATGGGCTCTGGCGATCGTAGTGCTCGCCGGAATTCGAGAAAAATTAAAATATAGCGATATTCCAGAAGGCCTTCAGGGGCTGGGCATCGTATTTATCACTGTAGGCCTAATATCCCTAGGCTTTATGTCGTTTGGCGGCATAGACATTTGATTACGGAGAAGTAGCTACTCATGAATATCGAAATCATCCTCGGCGTTACCATGTTTACAGTGGTCATCCTTGCCCTAGTTGCCTTTATCTTGGCCGCTCGCAGCAAGCTGGTGTCCTCTGGCGACGTCAATATTGAGATCAACGGTGAGAAAACGATCACCGTCGCAGCCGGCGACAAGCTGCTGCAGACGCTGTCCAATGCGGGTTTATTTTTACCCTCAGCCTGTGGCGGCGGCGGAAGCTGTGCCCAGTGTAAATGCGTTATTGCTGACGGTGGCGGCTCCATGTTGCCCACCGAAGAGAGCCACTTTAACCGTCGCGAAGCCGCTGAAGGTTGGAGACTCTCCTGTCAGGTTCCGGTTAAGCAGGACATGAAAATTGAAGTCCCGGAAGAAGTGTTTGGCGTCAAACGCTGGGAATGTGTGGTTGAGTCAAACCACAACGTGGCGACCTTTATTAAAGAGCTGACCCTGAAACTGCCTGAAGGAGTTGATGTCAACTTCCGCGCCGGGGGTTATGTACAGCTTGAATGCCCACCACACCACATTAAATACGCTGACTTCGATATCGAAGAGCAGTACCGTGGCGACTGGGAGCACTTTGGCTTCTTCAAGCACGAGTCGATTGTCACTGAGCCGGTTATCCGCGCTTACTCAATGGCCAACTATCCAGACGAAGTGGGCATTGTTAAGTTCAATATTCGTATTGCTACGCCGCCACCGCGCTCTGAAGGTATTCCACCAGGACAGATGTCCTCTTATACCTTTGGCCTGAAAGCTGGCGACAAGATTACTGTTTACGGTCCCTTCGGTGAATTCTTCGCCAAAGACACTGAGAACGAAATGGTCTTTGTTGGCGGTGGTGCTGGTATGGCGCCGATGCGCTCACACATCTTCGATCAACTTAAGCGTCTCAAGAGCAAGCGCAAGATCAGCTTCTGGTACGGTGCCCGTTCATTGCGCGAATGTTTCTATGATGATGAATATGACGCCTTGGCCGCAGAGAATGATAACTTTGACTGGCACCTGGCTCTCTCAGATCCGCAGCCGGAAGATAACTGGGACGGCCTCACTGGCTTTATCCACAATGTCTTGTTCGAGCAGTATCTGAAGGATCACGAAGCGCCGGAAGATTGTGAATTCTATATGTGCGGACCGCCAATGATGAATGCCGCAGTGGTCAAATTGTTGCAAGATCTAGGTGTTGAAGAAGAAAATATCTTCCTCGATGACTTCGGCGGGTAATAGAGCTTGATGATCTTATTTAGCGACAAAATAACGGGGCTTGTGAAAGCCTCGTTTTTGCTTTCAGCCCTAGTCAGCTTTCTGCTGCTCAGCGGCTGTGACCACGCCCCTGAGATTGTGCAGATCTCTGGCAGCAAGTTTGGCACCAGCTATCACATCACCCTAGTGGCGGACCAGCCAGCACCAGCTGATCTAGCCGAGCAGATTGATGAAGTGCTTGATGTAGTTAATCTGGCCATGTCCACCTACAAGTCTGAATCCGAGTTAAGCCTGTTTAATCGCCTTCCGCTTGGAGAAGAAGTGGGGGCATCCCCTGAACTCTGGACCGTCTTGCAGACCAGCCGTCAGATCTGGCAACAGAGCGCCGGTGCATTTGATCCCAGTGTTGGTCCATTGGTGGATCTCTGGGGTTTTGGTCCACAGATGACCAATGATCGAATTCCCGAAGACAATGAAATTGCTCAGGCACTGGCCAGTATTGGTTACCAGCACCTGATCTTAAATTCCGCCAACCAGTCGATCAGCAAAGACCTGGCTCTGCGCTTGGATCTATCCGCCGTAGCCAAGGGCTATGCCGTTGATCAGGTCGCCGACCTACTGGAAATGCTGGCACTGCCAGACTATCTAGTCGAAGTGGGTGGTGAGATGCGCGTCAGTGGCAGAAACCCCAAAGGCCAGCCCTGGCGCATTGCCATCGAGACCCCAGATGCCATGGGTCAGGTGGACAATATTATTGCCCTAGAGAGTGCCGCCGTGGCGACATCAGGTGACTATAGAAATTATTTCGAAAAAGACGGCAAACGCTACTCCCACAGCATTGATCCACGAACCGGTCGACCCATAGAACATCGCCTAGCCTCAGTGACAGTGGTCGCTGATCGCTGCATTGATGCCGACGCCTGGGCCACAGCCTTTTTGGTTATGGGCGACGAGGCGGCACTAGAGATAGCCAACCAGCAATCCATCGCGGTCTACATGCTGGTTAAAGCCGACGAGCAGTTCAGCGCGGTTTACAGCGACGCCTTTAAACAATATTTAACCGCAGCAGCGGTTACCAGCGAGAACTAAACATGGCTGAAATCTTTCTAACTATTATTATTTTTGCCCTGCTGATTACAGCAATGGCAGTGGGTGTCCTTATGGGCGGCAAGCCCATTGCAGGCTCCTGTGGCGGCGTCGGTGCCGCACTGGGTGAAGCCAACTACAACTGCGATCTCTGCGGTGGTGATCCCAACAAATGCGATGAGCTGAGCGATGCCGACATGGCCTACGATGCAAGCGCCAATCAGCGAGTTTCAGAACAGGCAAAAACCTAAGCATGACCAATTATCAGTACGATTTAGTCGTAATCGGCAGCGGCCCCGGCGGTGAAGGCGCAGCGATGAACGCAGTCAAACAGGGCTGGCGGGTTGCCGTAGTGGACGAGCGCGCACTGGCTGGAGGCAACTGCACCCACCTGGGCACCATCCCCTCAAAAGCCCTGCGACAGTCGATTCGACGGATGATGCAGTACAATACTATGCCGATGTTCCGCGCCGTTGGCGAACCCCGGTGGTTCTCCTTTCCAGAGGTAATGAAAGCCGCTGATGACGTGATCACCAAGCAGGTTCAGGGTCGCACCAAGGGCTATGCCCGCAACCGTGTGCAGACTTTTGTTGGCCGCGGAAAGTTTACCTCGCCCCATGAAATCTCGGTAACCGCCAGCGATGGCAAAGTGACTCAGGTGAGTTCCAAGCACTTTTTGTTGGCCACAGGTTCAAGCCCCTACAGACCCGACAATATCGACTTTGATCATCCAAATATCTTTGACAGTGACAGCATTTTGTCACTGGATAGCACACCGCGAAATATTATTATCTACGGCGCCGGCGTGATTGGCTGTGAGTACGCATCGATCTTCTGTGGGTTGGATACTCGGGTTGATCTGGTGAATACCAGAGAATGGCTGATGAATTTTCTCGATGACGAAATCTCCGACGCCCTCAGCTATCACCTGCGTGACTTAAATGTGATGGTGCGCCACAACGAAGAGTACGAGAGGGTTACCACTGGTGAGAATGGCGTCACCCTAGAACTTAAGTCCGGCAAACGTATTCACGCTGAAGCCTTGCTCTGGTGTAACGGTCGCAGTGGTAATACCAAGAATATGGGGCTTGAAGAGATAGGTCTGGAAGTGGATTCCCGTGGTCAAATACAGGTCAACAAAGACTACCAAACTGCCATCCCGCATATCTATGCTGCCGGTGACGTTATCGGCTGGCCGGCACTGGCTGGCGCCGCCTACGATCAGGGTCGCTTTGCGGCTTCTCATATGTGTGGTATGAAAGATCAGTATCGGGTAGACGATGTAGCCACAGGTATTTGGACGATCCCGGAAATCAGCTTTGTCGGCAAAAATGAGCGCGAGCTCACCGAACAAAAAATCCCCTATGAAATCGGCCGCGCCTATTTTAAAGACACAGCCCGAGCGCATATTTCCGGTGAAGAAGTGGGCATGTTAAAGATACTCTTTCACCAAGACACACTTCAGATATTGGGTATCCACTGTTTTGGCGCAGAGGCAGCAGAGATTATTCATATTGGACAGGCGATCATGAATCAGGAAGGGGAGGCGAATAGCATTAAGTACTTCGTCCGCACCACCTTTAACTATCCCACCATGGCCGAAGCCTATCGTATCGCCTCAATGAACGGACTCAACCGCGTCAGTCGTGAACACCGACGCTTTGAGGATAAACAGCGCTAAGGCTCAAATCTCAACTTAGCCCTCATCATCCTGCGGTGGGTGTTTAACCACCGCTTGAATCACCCAGTTATCCTCAAAGTACACCACATAGCCATCATAACGCCATTGACTGATCGGTGGCTCACCCACCGCAGAAGTCATCTCTTGCGGATCGCCAAAGTCTTTTAATACAGTATTTTTATGCATGCCTCTCGCGGGCAACTGCAGCTCTGACTGGCGGGTTTGCTCACCGATGGGCAATATGATCTGCTCTGCGGAAAGGCTGCTGCTCAGGGTGTAGGTTAGAGTAGTAATCGCCAGAGCCAATATTAGTTTTTTCATAGCCAACATTCCTTTGTTATACATTGTAAATTGCTGTGGATTCACTGCATTAATTGTAGGCCAAAGCAGAGCCAACCACCGTGCATGGGTTTAACTCCGCCCAATTTAATTGGGGGCGTATCGCTTATTTTTTAGCCAGCAGCCGATTAGAGCTACTGTTAGAGTCTTTACGTTATCAATTAATCACAGTGGGTTTACAGGAGATCCTTCGACTCCGCTCGAGACGGCAGAAAGCGGATTCTTGGTGTTAAAAAGTATGCGCTCGATAAAAAAGACTGTCGTCTCGAACGTATGTGAGAGATCTACTGTTAGCCCACTCAGATCCTCAATAAACCCAACTAATAAATCCCTCGTCGCTGCGCGCTGTCGGGATGACAGGTTGGTCTGGGCACTGCCGAGATGCCTCTTACTACGGAATAAGTAAAAATACGTTTATAACGAATAAGTATTAATTTATTGTTCCACCCTCGTTAATGACTAACGAATCATATATTTGCGTTTAGACCAAAGGAATGGTGATGACGACATTACGAAACACCCTTTTCAAAATACTGCGCAACAAAACAGTATCCCAGCTTATTTCTATAACTCAACGACACTGCTCAAAAATGTGCCCCAATAATAAAGCCAGGCACTTTGGTTTGAGTGTTTTTTCATGTATGAATCAATCAGTTAAAGAATCTCAACATGCCCCTGATAATATATTACAAGGGCGTCCCTATATTAATTATTATGAGGACGACAGGCCTCATAATTAGACTGTTATGGCTATTATCACGGAGGAAATTTGAATGAACGAAGAAGAGTTTAGAAAAACTATAAGTTATGCAATTGACCAAATTGTAGAGGAGAAATCTAAAAAAGGCTTTCTTGAGCGGCTTGCTGCAATGACCGCATTTGTAGCAGCTCTAGGAGCATTTGCAGGCGCCTCAGTTGCTATTTACTCTTCTTGGGAAACTATCGCTAAGCAAGAGCAGATTGAAACCACTCAAGCTGCTATACAAAAGAAACAGATTGAACTTAATGAGCATCAGAAGAAACTAGATGAAAACGCACGCATAGGTCGCTTGTCAATAACGGAAAAAAAATATTGCGCCTCAATACCTCCTGACGAAGATGAAGCATGGACAAGCTATAGGAAGTGTCTTGCTGAGTTGGCAGTTTCTAATTCACCAAATGATGACCATAATCGATTAATCTGTGCGGCTAAATATGTGCCTTGCAAGCCATAACAAGCACATGAAAAATCGCCCACAAAAAAACGTGGGCTGGACTCGCTATCGGTCGCCTTTTATGTGAGCGGCGTGAATGGGGTCGGACCTGCGTAAGTAATTGAAATACATATAAAAGGTCCTAGTAAATACTGTTATCTAGGGCTTAAAAGCCTCTTTTTTAAGGACAAATACAGGCTTTAAGGAGAAAGTTAAATACAACGCGCAAACAGAAGGCGGCCCTTAGCTATCAATCCCTCACTTCCAGGATAACTCTGCCTTCTCGAACGTATGTGAGAGATCTCGTAGTAAGTGGCAGAAGATCCCTCGTCGCTGCGCTCTGTCGGGATGACATAAAAACGCTCTTTCGGGATGACATAAAAACGCTCTGTCGAGATGATATAAAAACGCTCTGTCGGTATGACAGGGTAGATTACCCCAGCAAACGGTTCTATAGTCTCGACCAATAAGGAAATTATTAATCATTCACCACAGAGTAATCATCAAGGATCCCCACCGTGACCAACCCACTTCTCAAAACCCATGAATTACCGCCATTCACCGCTATTCGCGCCGAGCATGTGGAGCCCGCAATCGAACAGCTGATTGAGCAAAATCGCATAGGCCTTGAGACACAGCTGTCTCAGCTGGAAAGCGTTACCTGGGATTCCCTTATAGAGCCAATTGATACGCGCAATGAAATACTCAATCAAGCCTGGTCTCCGGTAAGCCATTTAAACAGCGTGGTAAATTCCGATGCGCTACGTGAAGCTTACAATAACTGTGTGGGAAAATTGGCCCAATGGGAAACCGAAGTAGGGCAGAATCAAACGCTCTTTCAGGCCTACAAAACGCTCTCAGAGAGCGAAGAATTTTCCGGTTTAACCCAGGCCCAGCGTCACAGCATCAAGCTAGCACTGCAGAGCTTTCACCTCTCAGGTGTGTCATTGCCAGAGGATAAAAAACAGCATTTTTCAAGATTAACCCAGCGATTGGCGCTACTTAGTAGCGCGTTTGGCGACAATGTAATGGATGCCACTCAAGCCTGGTCTCAGCTCATTACCGATTTAAGCGAACTCAGGGGTGTCACCGAGAGCTCTCTTGCGTTTTTCGCTCAAGCGGCGAAAGAAAAAGACCAAAGCGGTTATTTACTCACCCTAGATCAGCCCTGTTTTATCGCCATTATGACCTATGCCGACAACCGAGTATTGCGCCAACAGATGTATCAGGCCTTCACCACCCGTGCCTCGAATCAAGGCCCTCAGGCAGGGCAGTGGGACAATAGCGCGATCATTGATGAAACCTTAATGTTACGCCATGAGTTGTCACAGCTGCTAGGGCTGGCCAACGCCGCGGAGTTCTCTCTAGAGCCTAAAATGGCCGGTTCAACTGCCAAGGTCATGGCCTTTTTAAGCGACCTTGCGCAGAAGGTCAAACCCCAGGCCGAAAAAGAATTTGCCGAACTTTCTGGGTTTGCCCGGACACAATTACAGCTCAACGAACTTAAGGCTTGGGATATCGCTTATGTCTCAGAGAAGCTCCGCACCCAGCGCTATGCCATCAGCGTTGAAGAGCTGCGGCCCTGGTTCCCCACTGAGCGAGTTTTGAGTGGCCTCTATAACATTACCGGCCGACTGTTCGATATCAGTATCGAAGAAGACAACAGTGTCGCCCTGTGGCACAAAGATGCACGGTTCTACCGGATCTCACGCAATGGCCAAGCCATAGCCAGCTTCTACATAGATTTATATGCCCGAGAAAAGAAGCAGGGCGGGGCATGGATGGATGTCTGTCGCTCAAGGCGCAAGCTGGTCGACGGTATCCAGCTGCCGGTTGCCTACCTGACCTGCAACTTTACCCCGCCTGTTGCCGACAAACCTGCGCTACTCACCCATGACGAAGTCACGACCCTGTTTCATGAGTTTGGTCATGGCCTGCACCACATGCTCACTCAAGTGGACGTTTTAGAGGTGTCAGGAATCAATGGCGTTGCCTGGGATGCGGTAGAGTTGCCCAGTCAATTTTTGGAGAACTGGTGCTGGCAGGAAGAGAGCATCGCGCTGATGTCCGCCCACTTCGAAACCGGCGAAGCGTTGCCCAAAGCCATGCTCGATAAATTATTGGCGGCGAAGAACTTTCAGTCAGGCATGGCGCTGGCGCGTCAGTTGGAGTTTTCCACTTTCGATTTTCGTCTGCACCTAGAATACAACCCGAGCAATCCTCGTAGCCCTCAAGAGTTGATCAACGAAGTGCGTGAACAGATCGCTGTGATCAAAGCACCAGACTACAATCGCTTTCAAAATAGCTTTGGGCATATTTTTGCCGGCGGTTATTCCGCTGGTTATTACAGCTACCTCTGGGCCGAAGTGTTGTCTGCCGACGCCTTTTCGCTTTTTGAAGAACAGGGTATTTTTGATCAAGCCACCGGTGATAAATTCCGCGCTGCGATTCTTGAGAAGGGCGGGTCTGATGACGCGATGAATCTGTTTGTACAGTTTCGGGGTCGAGAGCCTTCCAATGAAGCGCTGTTGAGGCATAGAGGCATTACTTAAAGGGCAGTTGGTGCTGTGGCTGCGGCCAATGGCGCTAATGCAATCGCGCTTATTATTCCCTGTCACCGAATGATTGGTTCTAATGGTGATCTGGTGGGTTATGGCGGCGGGCTGCCGCTTAAAAAGCGTCTATTGAATCTAGAACAGGGCGCCTGCCTTAAAAAGGTTACCCCTGACCTGTTCGGCTGAGGGGCAAGCTCGCAGCTTATTTTGTTTTATCAAGACCTTCACTACGCCACACAACTAAGAAACCGTCCTCCATCAATATTCTATACTAAACTCAAATAATGCCAGCGCACAGGGATCTCTAGTCATTATCTATGGCTCGAGACCTGCTAGGGAAGTAGTTTAGAACGGAGATTCCATATGAAGACGCCAGATTTTCCTCCAGCTGAGGTAGCAAGGCTCGAGACACTCAGATCATTAGATATATTAGATACTCCCCAAGAAGAACGATTCGATCGTTTAACGCGTATGGCAAAACGGCTGTTCAATGTGCCTATTGCGTTGGTTAGCTTGGTTGATGAAAACCGTCAATGGTTTAAATCCTGTATTGGCCTGCCTGTATCGGAAACCCCTAGAGATATTTCATTTTGCGGCCATGCAATTCTTGGTGATGGCATTTTTATTATCCCTGACGCCGCTGCCGATGAACGATTCCACGATAACCCCCTAGTGGTTAACGAACCCAATATCCGCTTTTATGCGGGCTGCCCCCTGCGCACCCTTAACGGCGGCCAGATGGGTACGCTGTGTATTATTGATGACAAACCCCGGGATTTTGGTGACGATGATCTAAGCGCATTAAAAGATCTTGCGGCCATGGCTGAACAGGAGTTGGCGGCGCTGCAGTTAGCGGTATTGGATGAGTTGACGGAAATCTCCAATCGCCGTGGGTTTATGACCTTGGTTGGCCATGCGATTCGTATGTGCGTTCGGCAAAAGATGTCTGCATCCCTGGTGTTTTTTGACCTGGATAAATTCAAGCTGATCAACGATGCCCATGGTCATGTAGAGGGCGACAGGGCGCTGGTGACATTCGCCAGTATTCTGCATAAAACCCTGCGCGAGTCTGATTTGGTGGCGCGCATCGGTGGTGATGAGTTTGCTGCGTTGCTGCTGGATACACCAAAAGCCTTAGCGATAGACGTGATTACTAGATTGCAGGCGAGGGTGGATGAGTACAATCAACAGGCGAGTCACGACTATAAGATCGATTTTTCCTTTGGTATTGTGGACTTTGACCCTCAGGTTCACGCGGATGTAGAAGCCCTATTGGCCGATGGTGATGCGCTTATGTATGAATGCAAGCAAAGAAAGGGTTAACACCCGCCGGCAAAATCTCATAGACTGCTGTGCCGGTATAAGTGTCCACTTAGGACGCTTTAACCCTGTCTAGAGAGTGTTTTGATGGCTGAATCCAAAGACTTTATCCCACTGAACTTTGCTGTTCAAGAACCCCAGGACATGGAGCAGTCGGCTGAGGCGTTTTATCGACAGATGGCGAGCCGCCGTTCAGTGCGCGATTTTTCCGCTCAACAGATTCCCGACTCGGTGCTTGAGAATGCCATCTTGGCAGCAGGCACCGCCCCCAGTGGCGCCAATATGCAACCCTGGCACTTTGTGGTGGTCCAGAACCCGGAGATCAAAGCACAGATTCGTGAGGCCGCTGAAAAAGAAGAGCGGGAACTCTACGACCATCGCGCCTCGGATGAATGGCTCGATGCTCTGGCCCCCCTGGGTACTGACGCCAATAAGCCCTTTCTCGAAACCGCCCCAGCGCTGATTGCGATCTTTCTCAAGAAGGTCACCATCGACGCCGACGGCACCAAGCATAAAAATTATTACACCCCTGAGTCCGTTGGCATTGCCACAGGTGTGCTGATCACGGCCCTGCATCATGCGGGGCTGGCAACCTTGACCCACACCCCGAGCCCGATGAAATTTCTCACAGAGATTTTGCAGCGTCCGAGCCATGAGAGGCCGTTTTTGCTCTTGGTGGTGGGCTATCCTGCGGCGGGTACTCTAGTCCCAAATATCCAGCGCTTACCCTTAAGTGATACAGCCACCTTCTTAAAGTGATTAGCTGTGCTTAAAGCGTGTCTATGGCTGCCAGACTTTGCCATAATGAGCAGCTACTCAGTGTATTGATGGTTGCCGAATTCTATGTCAAACCTAACCCACCTAAATGCCAATGGCGAAGCCCATATGGTCGATGTATCCGCGAAAGCCGATACCGCCCGGACTGCTATAGCCGAGTCTCAGGTTTTGCTGACCCCAGCTATAGTGGCGGCGATCACTGATAACAGTCTGCCAAAGGGCGACCTCTTTGCCACGGTGAGAATTGCCGGCATTCAGGCGGCGAAAAAATGTAGCGACTTAATTCCTCTTTGCCATCCACTGCCCCTGTCTAAGATTACGCTGGATATTGAGCTGCAAGGGGACAGTCTGGTGATCACGGCGCTGTGCAAAACTACCGGCAAGACCGGCGTTGAAATGGAAGCCCTCACTGCGGCATCTGTCGCAGCGCTCACGGTTTATGATATGTGCAAAGGTCTGGATAAGGGCATGGTCATTCGCCAAACCAAGCTGCTGGAAAAGACCGGCGGTAAATCTGGAGACTGGTCTGCCAATGATTAATCTATTATTTTTTGGGCGCCTCGGTGACTTTGCCAAGCAAGTGCCCTCGACCATAGAGGCGTCAACTCCCGCTGAGATTCGTCAGCTATTGACCGCAGAGTTTCCAGATCTGGCTCGAGAGCTAGACCAACCTCAGGTACTAGTCTCGGTCAACAAGATGATTGTCGGCTGGGATCAGCCTTTATTTGATGGCAGTGAAGTAGCCTTTTTACCGCCGGTAACCGGCGGCTAAATATGACTACTCGCATCTCTATTCAGCAGCAGGATTTTGATCTGGCCGAGGAGTATCAACTACTTCGCCAGAGCGATTCTGCAGTGGGCGCGGTAGTGACTTTTTCCGGTCTGGTGCGTGACTTTGAAGTAGATCCTGAAGTAGATCCTGAAGTAGATTCTGAAGTAGATTCTGAAGTAGATTCGCAAGACCAGTCTTCGACAAAGAGTGCTATCGACTTGCTCAGTTTACAGCACTATCCGGGCATGACTGAGAGCCTGCTGGAAGCCATCGTTGAACAGGCTAATCAGCGCTGGAATTTGATCGCTACCACGGTGATTCATCGGGTAGGGGATCTGGCTCCAAAGGACCAAATTGTGCTGGTTGGCGTCGCCAGTCAGCACCGCGCTGAGGCCTTCGAGGCCGCGCAATTTTTGATGGACTACCTCAAGACGCAGGCGACCTTTTGGAAGTCGGTTAGGCGCAATGGCGAACAGCAGTGGATCGAGAGTAAAGCCTCAGATCAGCAGGCTGCAGCGCGCTGGGATGGTTCAGATAATGGATAATATTGATGGAATAATACTGGCCGCTGGCCGTTCAAAAAGAATGGGTTGCGAAGACAAGTTAAAGTCAATTCTAGGTAATAAAACATTACTTGAACATGTGATTGATCGGCTCGGGCCGCAGGTGGGCGAGCTGTTTATTAATGCCAACCCAGACCTCTGTGGCGACCAATCTCTAATGGTTATCGCCGATCACATGGAAGGCTTTCAGGGACCTCTGGCGGGTCTCTGGAGTGCACTAAAAAGTGACCGGTTGAGCGATGCCAGCTACTTGATGATGGTTCCCTGTGACGGGCCTTTTATCCCCAAAAATTTGGTTGCTGAGCTGTACCAGCTGATGGTTGAAAATGATGCGGATATCGTCTGCGTGCGCTATCAGGGTTTTGCTCAGCCGACTTTTTCCCTGTGGCACAAGCGGGTGCTACCAGCTGTGGAAGAGACGTTATTAGTGAAGAAGATGGGTGGCTTTAAGCCTCTTTTAGCCGAGCTAAATACGGTCTATCTCGACTGGCCAGAGCAGCCGCTAAACCCGTTTTTTAACATCAATACCCCGGAAGATTTGGCTGAAGCGGAGTTACTGTTAGCGTGAGCCTTGAACTCAGTCATGAGCAATTTATGCGCTATAGCCGTCATCTGCTGATGGACGATATTGGCGAGGCTGGGCAGCTCAAGCTTTCCCAGGCACGGGTATTAATTGTGGGTCTCGGTGGGTTGGGCTGTCCTGTTGCACTGTATTTGGCTGCGGCTGGGGTTGGGCATTTATCCCTCTGCGATCCTGATGTGGTTGAACTGAGTAATTTACAGCGGCAGATTCTCTATCGGGAGACTGACTGTGATAACGATAAGGTTGAATGTGCTGAGCGTGAGTTGCGCGCATTGAATCCCCATATCAAGGTTCGTACTTATACGGCTGAGATAACAGATGAGCTAATTGACGGTCAGGATATTGTTGTCGACTGCACTGATAACTTAGCGGCTCGGCATCTGATAAATAGCGCCTGCCAGAAGAATAAGATTGGTTTTGTCAGCGCCTCGGCACTGGGCTGGGAGGGGCAGTTGGTGGCGTTTGATTTTGCTGCCCATGCTCGTTTGTGCCTCAACTGCATTATCGACAAGGACGCTCCAGAGCCGATGCAGAATTGCTCTAACTCTGGGGTAGTGGGTCCGGTTTTGGGCGCTATGGGGAGTTTGCAGGCGACCACGGTGATAAGAATGCTGCTGGGGTATTTTCAGCAGCATGGTGAAATGCAGCGCTATGATGGCAAGACTGGGCGTTGGTTGTCTTTGGCGGCTAGTGCAAAGGATGATTGTGGGGTTTGTGGTGACGCGGGATGAGCACCATTGCTGTCATCCCGACAGCTCACTTAGATGTTGTTAGGTGCCAAGCCCAAGGCGATGCTTCGGCTTCGCTCAATGACAAAGTAAAGTGCTCAGACTAACAGGTTAAATATTAACAACAGGAGTAATCAAAGTGGCTCACGATGCATCAGCCCCAAGACGTTTTGTTAAAATCGCCATACTCACGGTGTCCGACACCCGCAGTCTGGAAACCGACACCAGCGGTTCATTCCTTCAGCAGGCATTAGAACAAGAGGGCCACCACCTGGCCGACCGCAAGCTGGTTATCGATGATATCTACCAAATGCGCGCAGTGGTCTCCACCTGGATTGCCGATCCCGAAGTGGAAGCCATCATCACCACCGGTGGCACTGGCTTTACCGGTCGCGATAGCACCCCTGAGGCTCTGTCTCCGCTGTTCGATAAACATATCGAAGGTTTTGGTGAGCTGTTCCGTCAGCTCTCCTACGATGAAATTGGCACTTCTACAGTACAGTCCCGCTGTCTGGCAGGTCTGTCAAACAACACCGCTATCTTCTGCGTGCCGGGATCCACCGGCGCCTGCAAAACTGGCTGGAATGGCATTATCAAGCAGCAGCTGGATAGCACTTTTCAGCCCTGTAACTTTGTTCAGCATGTAAGGAAAAAATCACTCTAATGCTCAGTGTCTCAGAGGCTATTAACCAGCTTGTTGCCAGCACTAAACCAGCAACGGCAATCGAGTCCCTATCGGTACTGGACTGCCATGGGCGCGTTCTTGCTGTGGATATTTGCGCCGCAGTGGATGTGCCGCCTGCCGACAATAGCGCGATGGATGGCTACGCTTTTTGTTATGCCGAGGCCGCTGCAAAGCAGTTCAAATTGCCACTGAGTCAGCGCATTGCCGCTGGCACTGCACCAGAGCCGCTGACCCCCAACACTGTGGCACGAATCTTTACCGGTGCAGAGATTCCCGCCGGGGCCGATACGGTTGCCATGCAGGAAAACTGCACTGAGCAAAATGGGATAGTTGAAGTCGATGCTGCGGTAAAAGTGCAGGGCAATGTCAGGCCTCAGGGGCAGGATATTCAAGCGGGCCAGATTATTTTGACCGCAGGCAGCAAAATCCGTGCTCAGGAAATGGGCCTGCTCTCATCCATCGGTATTGCAGTGGTTGAGGTTTTTAAGCCATTGCGTGTGGCGATCTTTTCTACTGGCGATGAGCTTGTGGAGCCGGGCATCCGATTAAAACCGGGACAGATTTACAACTCTAATCGCGCCACCTTAGTCGGCTTGATTCAATCATTGGGTATGACCCCTGTGGATTTAGGCACAGTGGTAGACAGTCCCGAAGCCACTGATGCTGTGCTAATCAAAGCCGCGGAAATGGGCGATATTGTTATAAGTGCTGGCGGGGTATCCGTTGGCGAAGAAGACTATGTCAAAGCTGCCGTGGCCAGAGCGGGGGAACTCGATTTTTGGAAAGTGGCGATCAAACCGGGTAAACCTCTAGCCTTTGGCCATGTCGCCAACAAACCCTTTATCGGACTGCCCGGCAACCCAGCGTCTGTGTTCGTCACCTTTATGATTCTGGCGCGGCCGTTTTTACTCGCCAGTCAGGGTTTGGCTGATATAGCGCCAAAATTCTTAAAAGCCCAGGCCCAGTTCGCCAAGAGCGGAGAGGGTCGCGAGGTCTATCTGCGCGCGCGACTGCAGGATGGCAGCGTTGAAATTTACCCCAATCAGAGCAGCGGCGTACTGGCCTCAGCCAGCTGGGGAGATGTCTTTGTCAGACAAGCCAAGGGTCAGTCTATCGAAGTGGGGGATCTCGTCGATGTGCTATCCTATGCGCAGTAGAACCTTTTCCTTCTCATGCTCATGGAAGACAATGCTTTGACTCAGCCCAGCTCATTAATTGATCCCTTCGGTCGCTCGGTAGATTACCTGCGCCTGTCGGTGACTGATCGCTGTAATCTGCGCTGTACTTATTGTATGGCGGAAGAGATGACCTTTCTGCCTCGGCAGCAAATCCTCTCCCTAGAAGAGCTGCGCGATGCGGCAACGGCTTTTGTGGAGTTGGGTATTCGCAAGATTCGTCTCACCGGCGGTGAGCCGCTGATTCGACGAGATATTCTGAAGTTAGTCAGCTCTCTGTCAGCCTTGCCCGGATTGGATGAGCTGACCATGACTACCAATGGACTGCTACTGCCGAGCATGGCGCAGCGATTAAAAGACGCAGGCATTTCACGCTTAAATATCAGCGTCGATAGCCTCAAGGCCGAGCGCTTTAAAGAGCTCACTCGGGTGGGGGAGCTCAGTCAGGTGTTGGACGGTATTCACGCCGCCAATGCTGTGGGCTTTGGTAAGATTAAACTGAATGCTGTCATTCTGGCCGGTTTCAATGACGGTGAAGTGGTCGATCTAGCCCGCTTTGCCGTGGATAACGGCATGGATATTTCCTTTATCGAAGAGATGCCTCTGGGAGAAATATCCTCTCATAAAAGGGTTAACACGCAGATTACCAGTGCTCAGATCCGCGACCAGTTAGCCGCAGAATTCACCATGGTAGACAGTGCCGAAACTACCGGTGGCCCATCTCGCTATATGCAGGTGGCCAACAGCGATAGCAAGATTGGTTTTATCTCGCCCATGTCGAACAACTTCTGCGAGTCTTGTAACCGTGTGCGTATGACCGCAGAAGGGCGTTTATTGCTCTGTCTGGGTAACCAAGATAGTTTGGATCTGCGAGAGATTTTACGCAGCCATCCCGGCGATGCTGAGCTGTTAAAACGTAAAATTGTTGAAGCCATTGGTCACAAGCCCGAGCGTCATCACTTCGACCCTGAACAGGTGGGTATAGTGCGCTTTATGAATATGACCGGCGGCTGAGGTCGATGAGTTTAGAATCACTTTTCGTCTTTGAATACTCCTACTGGTTACTCGCCGCAATCGCCTTGATGGCGGTGCTTTACTCCTCTGTTGGTCATGGTGGCGCCTCGGGTTATCTAGCCGCTATGGCACTTTGGGGGCTGGCTCCTCAAGAGATGCGTCCCGCTGCTCTGGTAATGAATATAGTGGTCACCTGCTGGCTACTGTATCGCTTTCAACCCTACAAACTGATGCCCTATAAGCTGTTCTGGCCGCTGGTGATGGCGTCCACACCTGCTGCTTTTGTCGGTGGTCTCTGGGTTATCGATGTGCTCAGTTATCGTCTGTTGGTAGGTTTGCTGCTCGGCTTGGCGGCCATACGCATGCTGATCAGCAACAAGGGTAATCAGCACGTTCAGTTGCCGGCGCTCTGGTTGATGGTGATTGTAGGACTGTTGTTAGGCTTCTCTGCAGGCTTAACTGGGATCGGTGGCGGGGTGTTTTTAAGTCCTATTCTGCTGATTTTTGGCTGGTGCACTGTGCGTCAAAGTACCGCTGTTGCCGCGGGTTTTATTCTGCTTAATTCGATTGCCGGGCTCGCTGGCTATGTTGCCAGCGCTCAGCCATGGCCTCTGGGTACAGGCTGGTTGATGCTTGCTGCCTTTGCCGGTTGTCTGCTGGGTGCGGAACTGGCCTCCCATCGGGCCAGCTCAACTGCTCTGCGCAAATTACTTGCTGGGGTGTTGATTATTGCCGCGGTCAAGATGATCTACAGCGCCTTTTAAGCTTTCCTATAAGCTCGACTAGATTCTGATTTGATATGGAACTAGTAGTTGAGTATGTTATTCTTCTGTAAAGTATGATTATTCACCTTGGGTTGGTGTGAGATCCCTCGTCGCTTCTTTCTGTCGGGATGACAGGTTGGAAGGTTCTGTCGGGATGACAGGTCTTATAGACTTATCGTCTCGAACCTATGTGAGAGATCTTCTTCTTTTAGTGCAGACAAAACATTACCTGGAATCTGATGAACTCAGTTGTCGACAAAAAAATAGCCTCGCCTTTCTCCAAAGGGCATCAGCACCAGCTTAAATTTCAGTCGATCCTGTCTGAAGCGGCGCAGCTATTTAACTGGCAGGGTTCCCGAGCAACCACTCTGGTGGATATTGCCGGCAGTCTCAAGCTGACCAAAACCTGCGTTTACTATTATGTAAAAACCAAAGAAGATCTGGTCTATCAATGTTATGTCTCGAGCTGCGATATGTGGCTGGAGAAAGCTCGCCAAGCCAACAGCCTGGATGCTAACGGCGTCGAAAAAATTGTTGAAATGGTCCGCGGCCACTTTAATCAATATATAGACACTCTCAATGGCAAGGCACCGCACTTTGCCATGCTTGCGGAAGTCACCTCCCTCGATCCAAACCATAACCAGGATATAGCTCGGCGCTGGGATGAAATTTTTCAGCTGTGCTGCGATATGGTCGACCAAGGAATGGCTCAGGGCCTAATTGAAAAACAGGATTCAGCGGTGGTGAGTTCGGCGATTTTTTCGATTATTCAATGGTTTCCGGTGTGGCTTAACCGCAGTCATGCGGCCAATCCGCAACCTGTGGTTGATGAGGTGGTGGACGTTATGCTCAATGGTTTGGCTGCCCAACGCCATCAGTTTGCCGAGATTGATTTCCCCGACTTAAGCCACCTAGATTTAGACAGTTTTGACCGCGATGTGCAAAGCCGTATGAAGCGCGAGGCCTTCTATCGAGTGGGTTCGATCTTCTTTAATCAGAAGGGTTATAAGGGCACCTCCCTGGATGAAATTGCCCGTTCTCTGGAAGTGACCAAAGGGGCTTTTTACTACCATATTAAAAATAAAGAAGAGCTGCTCTATCAGTGTTTTAATCGCACTCTCGATGTTGAGCGATTGCTGCTGGCTGAGGCCGACAGTGCTCAGGGCACGGGCGTGGAGAAGCTTGAGTTGGCACTGCGCTATTTATTTAATGTGCAGTTTTCTGAAGATGGACCGCTGATTCGTTATCGTGCGTTGCCATCTCTGGACCAGGAACATCGCAAAAAAATTCTTAAAGCGACCAGTGCTAATAGTGGGCAGCTGGGGGCTTATATTAGGCAGGGGCTTGAAGACAAGACATTGCGGGATACGGATTCTAGTGTGGCGCAATATATGCTGTCCGGTGCGGTTGAGGCGAGTCCGGATTTGGTTAATCGAGTGACTAATTTGGACAGTAAGGCATTGTCGGCGGCGTATTTTCATTTGTTTGTAAATGGGTTGATGGCGGTTGGTGCTGAGTAAGAGATCCCTCGTCGCTGCGCTCTGTCGGGATGACAAGATTGAAGCGGTCGGATGACACCCCAGCCTGTCATCCTGAGCGAAGCCGAAGGATCTCATCCAGACCTCTCCCAAACCAAAATAGAATAATAATAAAAGCGACAGAATGTTATGACAAATTTCCTCCACAGCGCAGTACCCGACGTCCTAGTCGGCCCCGACACGTCGAACCAGCTCGGCGACCTCACCGCGGCCATGGGCATTAAACGGGCACTTATCGTCACCGATCCAGGCATCATTAAATTCGGTTTACTGGATGCGGCGGTAGCAAACCTCAAAGCCAACAAGATTGAGCTCAGTGTCTACAGCGATGTAGTCGCTGACCCCCCAGAGTCGGTGGTTATGGATGCCGTCGCATCAGCCCAGAGCTTTGGCTGTGATGGGGTTATCGGCTTCGGTGGCGGCAGCTCTATGGATGTCGCCAAACTGCTTGCAGTCCTGATCAAAGGCGAACAACAGCTCGCTGACATTTACGGTGTCGACCAAATCAGCGGCGGGCGACTGCCATTGATTCAGGTGCCAACCACAGCGGGAACCGGTTCTGAGGCGACCATGGTGTCGATTATTACCACCGGTGAAACCACTAAAGCGGGAGTTGTTAGCCGAACTCTTCTAGCGGACAAAATCATTCTCGATGCCAAGCTGACTTTGGGCCTTCCACCAGCAGTCACAGCAGCCACCGGTATTGATGCCATGGTTCATGCCATCGAGGCTTACACCAGTAAACGTTTAAAAAATCCGCTATCCGATATGTTAGCGCGTGAGGCGCTGCGCTTAATGGCGGGCAATATCACCACCGCCGTTAAACAGGGCGATAACCTCGAAGCACGCAGCGCCATGTTGTTAGGCGCCATGCTAGCGGGCCAGGCTTTTGCCAATGCACCGGTAGCAGCGGTGCATGCTTTAGCTTACCCTCTGGGAGGCAATTACCATATTCCCCACGGCCTCAGCAATTCACTGGTCCTGCCCCATGTGTTGCGCTTTAATGCCTCGGCGGCGTCTGAGTTGTACGCGGAACTAGCGCCGATTATTTTGCCCGGCAGAAACGTGCCCTCTGACCCCCTAGAGTTGAGTGAACTGCTGGCAGAGCACTTTCTAACCCTGGCCGCCGACTTAGGTTTGCAGACCCGTTTAAGCCAGATGAATATTGCCGAGTCGGATCTGCCCAAGTTTGCAGAAGAGGCGATGTTGCAGCAGCGACTGTTAATTAATAATCCCCGGGAGCTGAGTCTTGATGACGCGCTTTCGATCTACCAGCAGGCGTTTTAAGCGATGAGCGATCAACGAAGCAGTTACGGCTATTTCGCCGATATCACCACCCGTTGGATGGATAACGATATCTATGGTCATGTCAACAATGTGGTCTATTACAGTTACTTTGATTCAGTGGCCAACCAGTTTTTAATCGAAGAGGGCGGCTTGGATATTCACAGCGCCGAGATCATTGGTTTTGTGGTGGCATCCAACTGTCAGTACAAATCGCCGATTGCCTATCCAGATAAAATTGATGCCGGATTGCGGGTCAATAAGTTGGGTAACAGTTCAGTGGAATACGGTATCGCGATTTTTAAGAAGGGTGCTGAAACCGCTTCCGCAGTCGGCACCTTTACTCATGTATTTGTCAATCGCGCCACGGATAAGTCGGTGGCGATTCCGGCTCAAATCAGGGCTGCTTTAGACAAACTATTGGCCTGATTCTATCTAAATTTTAGTTACCTCTGGCTCTTGCACCTGATTAAAATCAGACTTTCGATCTTTGATCAGGGTTCTACTCTGTCTGATGGCTGATTAGTAGAGAAGGTTTGTACTGAAAACTGCCTTCACTAATGTCTCGGCTCTTCAATACCCATGCGTAATACCAATACAACTTCCTCTGGATATTTGGCCTCTTGCTGGGTGGGTTTTATGTCGTGATGAAAGGAATGATTGTGCATTCATGGCAATTCGTCTAGATATGAGAACTCGCGGCTTTGGCGATAATCGCTTTGCTTTAGCAAATCAAATAGGGGGACCATAGATATTCAGGAAACTCGATGAAGATATGGTTGAAGCTATTAACAGTGCAGCCGACGGATTGTGTCCATCACTTTAGGACCGCAAAATGAGGGTGAAAATTACTTTCGCCCTCTGTCTTAGGAGTAAGTTATGGAAAGTTGGGATCAAACAATCGCTTGGAGTCTATCGATGCTGATATTTTTTTTCTTTAAGTCAGTTTGGACTAAAAAGCGAGGCTATTTTATTGCAGCGGGTATTCTATTTTTTACGCCTTCTGTTATTTACTATCCTGGAGTTACAGGCTACTTCAGTGCTTGGCCACTGATAGGCTCGCTCCCGGGTTATCTCTTTATTGGGTATGAAGCAGATTTGTGGCTGTTTTATGTTTTACCCCCAGCGACAGTTACCGGGCTAATATTTTGGGGCATTGCCGTTTGGAAGAAAATCTAATGGGAATAGATGATTCGGTCGTTTGGCTTCTAACGACCTTGGTGTTTTTTGTATTGATCCCAGTATGGATAAAAAGGCGTCTCTATTTTATCAGTGCGGGCATTATGTTTTTTTCTCCAGTGTTTATTATTTACGATGGATATATGAGCTACTTTAGCATCTGGCCTTGGATCCTGAGTATTCCGGGATATCTTTTCTTTTTCCCGGGGAGTGGATTGCTGTTTTTTACCTATGTGCTTCCGACTAACCTAATGGTAGGTCTAATATTCTGGCGTATCGCTGCATGGCGTGGCATATAAGCTGGTATGGTGAATTGGATTCAATGAAGTGAATCGCGATGTGGCACGAGAATCACGTCAAAGCGGGAGTGGGTGCTGCAGCAGGTTTACCTCCCAATGCTATAGGCAATATGACTGAACTAAACCATGTACTTCATGATTTGGATGGGCCGGGATTCGGGACCTGCCCTCAACCGGTTTCAGGTCAGGGCACTGGTCCTGTAAATGGCTGTTCGCAAGTTTATCGGGAGCCTTTTGAAAGTGGGGGAAAAATAAAAATACGAACTCGGAGATTTGGTGATAATCGATGGGCAGATGAAAATCAAAAGAGATGGCTAGGTATATTTGAGAAGCTGGATAAAGCTATGATTAAAGCAATTGAAAATTCGGCAGAAGGCTTTTGCCCATCGCTGTAACGAGCATAATATGCGGGTTAGTTATAGTTTATAGCCACATTTTTAGGAGGAACATATGGGAAGTTTGTATGAGGCCATTATTTGGTCTGGGGCCCATATGGGCTAGGAGCCGATACTATTTTTTTGCAGCGGGCATTATTTTTTTACACCCATGCTGACATTTCATATAGCTGCCTTAGAAATTTATCAGCTGCGCAAACGTATCAAACCCTCTTGAATAGTACTTGCAACCAGCCTGCCATCCCGAGAAAAGAACGAGCCGCGACTGAGTCCACGACTGTGGCTGCTGCGCGGACTGTCCATGCAGTAGAGCATCCATTCATCCACTTTAAATTCGTCGTGAAACCAGATGCAGTGATCCAGGGATGCGGCCTGTAGTTTGCTATTCATAAAATTGATTGCATGGGGCAACAGTGAAGTTCCCATTAAACTGAAATCAGAGGCATAGGCCAAAATGGCGCGCTGAAGACTGGGGTTCTCAACTATGTCTGGCAGTGATCCTGCGGCTTTAACCCAGACAAATTGTTCAGCCGGGTGGACTGTTGGATCGGCAAGATCCACTGGGTTGACTGTGCGCATTTCAATTGGCCGCAATGCCGGACGATGGGCTATGGCGCCAGTTTCGGCTTTGTCAGCCATCAATTCTCTAAGCTTGGCCCAGCGGATATTGTCATCTTCAAGACCCTCAGGTCCAACACAGTCGGGCATATCTGCCTGATGAGATAGGCCGGGCTCAATCACTTGAAAGGATAGCTCGGTACTGAAAATAGCCTTGCCACGCTGGGAGGCAACCACTCTGCGAGTGGTAAAAGAACCACCGTCGCGAATGCCATCCACCTGATACAAAATCGGCACACTGGGATCACCGGGGCGCAAGAAGTAGCCGTGCTGAGAGTGCACCATGCGATCCTCGGGCACGGTGTCCTGAGCGGCACGCATAGCCTGAGCAAAAACCTGGCCACCGAAGACCCGCTTGTTAGTGGTTTTCGGTGTCACGCCGCGATAAATAGTCTCGTCAATTTTTTCCAGCTCGAGAATATCCAGTAGTTGTTGCAGTGCTTCGCTCATGCAGTTTTTATTCCTTTAAAACAGGGTTAATAATACTGATTATTGATCGGCAATCTTTACTACTAGCTTGCCGAAATTTTTGCCGCTAAACAGCCAGGAGAAATACTCCGGTGCTTTTTCCAGACCTTCAACCATGGTCTCTTGATATTTCAGTTCACCATTGGCAACCCAGTCAGTCAGTGCGCTGTTGGCTTCTGGGTAATCATCGACATAGTCAAAGACCAAAAAGAATTTGTGCGCCGGTGGCGTTTCCAGTTCACCGAAGATATGAAACGGCGTGCGCGCTTTGCTGATATCCGTAGAGTTATAGTTGGAAATATAACCGCAGATGGGTACTCGTGCACCGGTGTTTAACTGCTTGGCCACGGCTTCGGTTAGCGCGCCACCGACAGATTCAAAATAGATATCGATACCATTGGGGCAGGCGGCGGCGAGATCTGCATCCAGATTACCGGCTTTGTAGTCGACCACTTGATCAAAACCCAGCTGATCTTTTACATAGGCGCATTTGTCTGGGCCACCGGCTACGCCGACCACATGGAGGCCGAGCTTTTTGCCGATCTGACCGACTGCGGAACCCACAGCACCAGAGGCGGCGGATACTACTAATGTTTCACCGGCCTGAGGTTTGCCTTGAGTCTTTAGACCAAAGTACGCGGTGCGCCCTGGCATGCCACAGACACCCAAATAGGTTGAGAGTGGGACTTTTGAGGCATCGACCTTATAGGTCATAGGGTCTTTTGCATCGCTGACAAAGTATTCCTGCCAGCCAGAGCGGCTGCAGACATGATCGCCCACAGCATAGAGTGCTGATTTGGATTCGACGACTACACCGGCGCTTTCTGCCGTCATCACTTCGCCGATGGCTACTGGATCCGCGTAGGACTTGGCTGCGCTCATGCGGCCGCGCATGTAGGGGTCGAGAGACAGATAGAGGGTCTTGATCAGTATCTGGCCTTCAGTGATCGGCGCGACGGCAGTGGTCTCCAGTCGGAAGTTATCGGCTGTGGGCTGTCCTACTGGGCGGCTGGCTAAAACGATGCTTTTGTTCGCCTGGCTGATGCT
>CAXAFJ010000015.1:0-38449 GCA_963968025.1 uncultured Pseudomonadales bacterium
AATCACCCTAACCAATCACTCTAGCCAACCACCCTAACCAACCACTCTAGCCAACCACTCTAGCCAACAAGCGCGTCCTTAATCTTAAACTTCTGCACCTTGCCGGCCGGATTGCGCGGCAACTCATCGAGAAAGTAAAGTCGACTGGGCAGTTTGTATTTTGCCAAACTCTGACGGGCAAAATCACGCAACTCTTCAAGCTCTAAAGTACTGCCCTCTTTTACCACGGCCACTGCAGTAACTGCTTCACCCCACTTCTCATCGGGCAATCCAATCACCGCAACTTCAACCACGGCACTGTGGCCATAGAGAATACTTTCAACCTCTGCGGGATAGACATTTTCGCCACCGGAAATCACCATATCCTTGACCCGGTCACAGAGAAACAGATAACCCTGATTATCGAAATAGCCTATATCGCCACTGTGAAACCAACCCTGCACATCAATCGCATCCGCTGTGGCTTCGGGGTGATTCCAATAACCTTTAAGCACATTGGGGCCGCGAACACAGACTTCGCCATGCTCCCCTGCAGGCAGTGGCTTATTATTACCATCCACTATGCGCACTTCGGTAAACATCGGTGGTCGGCCCGCGGAACCCACTTTTTCTAATGCCATACTGGTTTCCAGCATGGTTGCAAAGGGCGAGGTTTCGGTTAAACCGTAGCCCTGACAGAAGCGCACACCGCGCTCGCTATACAGATTAATCAGCGGTACCGGCACTGGCGCACCGCCCACTACAAAGGCGCCAATATGACTCAGGTCGGTGGTCTCAAAAGTCTCGTGCTGACTCATCATTAAAAACATGGTCGGCGCACCAAACATGCTCGACACCGAGTATTTCTCCAGTGCCGCCAGAACCTCTGCGGCATCAAAGGAACGAATCAGTACCACTTCGATACCCCGAGCCAGAGAGGGCAAGGTGGTGACATTGAGCCCACCAATATGGAATAGCGGTGCACAGGTGAGAGTGGTGGCACCCATAAAGTCTTCGCCATAAGACGAATTGGCGCTGTTCCAAAACAGATTACCATGGGTGAGCATGGCGCCTTTAGGCAGACCCGTGGTCCCCGAGGTATACATAATAAAGGCCACTTCATCGGCATCCACCTGTTCAATCAATTGCAGAGGCTGGCTAGCAGCCATCAATGCTTCCAGAGGTTCCCAGTTGGTTGCATCGTCCTCAATACTGATATAACGCTGACAGATTAGATTATCTCGCTCTTGATCTACCAGAGAGACCAGACCGTTGTCGGCAAGCATGGTATGAATGCCGGCATCGTTGGCTATATAACGCATCTCGGGGCCGGTAAGGCGAAAGTTGAGTGGCACGAAAATCGCTCCCAAACAGCTGCAGGCATAGAGCGCTTCCAAAAATACGGGATGGTTGAGGCCGATATAACCCACCCGATCACCACGGCAGACACCACCGGCGCGCAGCACAGACGCAAGCTTGCGAATGCGCTGACCAAACTCTTCAAAGGTGGAGGTCTTGCCTTCAAAGCTTAAGGCTTTGCGCTCAGGTGAGAGTTCTGCTCGGCGTAAAATGGTGTAACCCAATCCGATCTCTGGTGTGTTCGACATGCTGGAGCCCTTATTTTTTTATTTTTATAATGATGAATTGTCACCTGAAGACAATCACTCTGGCGCTTAACTCACGCCCTTTTTTAACCCTTTGTACCTTTAATAGGCAGCCATGTAAATACGAGCGCTCTATATTGAGTGCCAGAAATATCGGTCACCGCTTGGCACCCATTCTGCAATACACAAATCAGCACAGCGGAACTCAAAGTCCATGGAGAGCACTGCTGCCAATAAAGCGCCCTATTTTCAACAGCAGACGCCTGTTAATAGTGCAAACAGGAGGACTGAGTCATGGCAGCAGGCCCAGATTGGCGCATAGCATTCTTTCTGAGCATAAGGTGTTTAGTGGGATTAGCGAGTTGCTAAAAATTCGCCGTCAACAATCGGCCTTTCACCCAATGCTACCCTGTGATGGTCTTCTGCAGTCGGTGGATATGGAGCCTTATCACACTTTGTGGATTACCAATCAGGTCAATGGCTAGCTTGTTATATACTTCTGTATAGGTGAGAATATTGGACAGATATAAACTGATCCAAGCTAAGATAATCTAAGATAACCTAAGCAAACAGCAGAGGCACAGACCCAATGAAACTTGAGACACAGGCTATTCACGCTGGATTTAACGACGACCCGACCACTCGCGCAGTGGCAGTTCCGATTTATCAAACCACCTCTTATAGCTTTCGCGATACCGAGCACGGTGCCAATCTGTTTAATCTCGCTGAGCCGGGCAATATCTACTCGCGCATTATGAACCCCACCAACGACGTACTGGAACAGCGCATCGCGGCAATGGAAGGTGGCGTCGCCGCACTTTGCATGGCCTCGGGAATGGCTGCAATTACAGCGTCGATCCAAACCCTGTGCCGCAGCGGTGACAATATGGTCAGTGTCAGCCAACTCTATGGCGGCTCCTACAACCTATTTGCCCATACATTGCCACAGCAGGGTATCGAAGTGCGCATGGCCTCCGGTGATGATATTCCCGCACTTGAAGCCCTAATCGACGACAACACCAGAGCGATATTCTGTGAGTCCATCGGCAACCCAGCCGGCAATGTTGTCGATATAGCCGCGCTGTCCGATATGGCCCATCGCCATGGCGTTCCAGTGATTGTCGACAACACCGTTGCCACACCCTACTTCTGTCGCCCCTTTGAACATGGTGCCGATATTGTGGTGCACTCACTGACCAAATATATCAGCGGCCACGGCACCACCATCGGCGGCATTATTGTCGACAGCGGCACCTTTGTTTACAAAGACAACCCGCGCTTTGCCCAGTTTAATATCCCGGATCCCTCCTACCACGGCGTCACCTATGCCGATGACTTTGATGCGCCGTTTATTGGCCGTGCCAGAGTCGTACCCCTGCGCAGCATGGGCGGAGCACTGTCACCCTTTAATGCGTTTCTGATTTTGCAGGGATTGGAAACACTGGCCCTGCGTATGGACCGCCATGTGGAAAATGCTAATGCTGTAGCCAATTATCTACAGAACCATGAAGCAGTCTCTTGGGTGAACTATGCCGGTCTGGCGGATGACAAATATTATCAGCTGGCTCAGCGCATCTGTTCCGGCAAGCCCTCTTCCATTGTCAGCTTTGGTATCAAAGGTGGGGAAACCGCTGGCGCCAAATTTATCGATGCCCTGGGTATGATCAAGCGTCTGGTTAACATTGGCGACGCCAAATCACTGGCCTGTCATCCCGCCAGTACCACTCACCGTCAGCTCAATAAAGAAGAGTTGGCCCATGCGGGCGTGAGTTCGGATCTGGTGCGGCTGTCAGTGGGTATTGAGCATATAGATGATATTTTGGCGGATATTGAGCAGGCGATTACTGCGGCCAGCTGAGTTGCGAAAGTTGGTAAGTAGTGACAACTAGCCCTCGAACAGACGCTAAAAACAATAAAAAAACCACCGCTAGCTATAGCTGCTAGCGGTGGTTTTTTTGTATTGACTGTGCAATCGACAAGAACGATCTCTTTGACTCTTAGCTGCTGCCTTCCATTAGCAACGGCATAAGTGGCGCATGTTGCTCAGGCCCCATAGCACTATAACCCCCATCGACAGGCACCTCAGCGCCGGTCATATACGAGGCATCGGCTGAGGCAACGAAAGCAGCAACCTTGGCTACCTCTTCACCGTCGGCGACCCTTCCGAGTAGATTAAAGCTCGATGAAACCTTGTCCGCATGAGCTCTATTATCACCGGTAAGCCCCTCAAATGGATCGGACCAAATATGCCCGAGTACCAATAGGTTCACACGAATTTTGTCTTGTGCATACTCAACCGCCTGGCTTTTTGACAGGTGCCTTAAAGTCGCTTTTGCTACAGGGTAGGCCCAGCGCCCTATGTGGGGAAATGAACCCGAGATAGAGCCAATATTAACGATATTTCCTTGCCGTTTGGCCAGCTGTGGCCGCGCCATCTCGCCAAGAATCGCCGCAGAGATAGCGCTGACATTAATCGTCGAGAGCCAGGTTTCGCGGCTAGTTTGAGCACCATCATCATCGTATGCGCAAGCATTGTTGACGAGAATATCGATACCGCCAAATTCACCTATGGTCGTTTCAATTAAATGCGCTAATTGGCCGTCATCGGTAATATCTGTCTGCACATAGAGTGCGCGCTCGCCAAGCTCCTTTACCAGCGCCTCACCCTTCTCTGCAGTTCTTGCAGCAATTACCACGCTGGCTCCCTGACGATGTAACTCACGACTAATATCTCGACCAATCGAGGCCGCTCCACCGGTGATAATTGCGACTTTATTTGTTAAATTGGGCATAGCTAATCCTCATTTTATTGTTTTGTTCTATTCGTTAGACAGCCTGTCGACAAGCTCTTTTACTCATTTGCTTATTAGCCTAGATGCTTGGCAACCATATAGCCGGAATTGCCACCTAGACCGGGACCCGGATGTGTGGAAGCACCAATGTGGTAGAGATCTTTGACTGTCGTATCGTGATTTTTAATCGACTTGAGCGGCCGCCAGGCAAAAAACTGCTGCACACCACAGTGGCCAGAATAAGGATCACCACCGACTAGGTTAATATTGAGCTTTTCGAGATCTGCCGGTGACAAAACCGACCTCGATAAAATGCTCGATTTGAGATTTGGAATATAGTCACAGAGACGTTCTATCACACGATCGGCGTATTGCTCGCGGACAGACTCCGTCCACTCACCGCTCAGCGGCACATCGATTATACCCGCGGCATCACCTTTGATATGACTGGGTAATTCCTGTAATTGAAGCCATAAAATAGCCTTGCCCTCGGGTGCCCGGCTTGGATCTAGCGCCGTAGGCTGGCCGACCACTACAGTGCACTCATCTGGCAGCAATCCGCGCTCTGACTGGTTGATTGCCTTTGACACCGAGTCGGCACCATCGGACAAATGGATCATGGCAACCGAATCAAGTAAAGGATCGACCCACTTCGGCACTTGATCAAGGGCCAGATGGATCTGCATACCAGCGCGACCATAGCGGTATTCTCGAACCTCTTTTTTTATCTGCTGTGGAACATATTCGGGGCTCAGCAAAGCGCCATAAAGTTGGTGCGGAGTGACATTGCAAATCACCCCTTTGCGCACCATAAACGAGGTTGGGGCTGCGCCATTGTCCCTGGCGTTAACCCGCACACCGGTGGCTCTGCCGTTCTCCACCATTATTTCAGACACATGGCGATTGGTATGCAGCTTGCTCCCATTCTCTGCGATTAGGCCGGCAAATGCAGAGACCAAATTGCTGCTGCCACCTTTGACGATCGGCATACCTGCAACTTCTAAACTAAAGGCAATCACCCGGTTCATGGCACCAGAAAAATTAGCATCTGGACCCAGCCCTGTATGCAAAATCCAGGGTGCAAATAAAGCTTGGATCTGTTCCGACTGAAAGTGCTGAGTTAACCAATCTCGACTCGACGACATGGCATAGCCAAAGAATCGCAATAACCCCTGCAGCCCTCTCTGACGAAGCTGCCGCCAGAGTAATCCCAATGTTTTAAAGCGAACCAATTCGTTGCTAAGTAAGGAGAAGGTGAATTCAGCATCCCGCTCCATCTCTTCCATAGTCTGCTTATAGCGATCACCATCGCCCTCGGAGAGCCGATTAAACTGAGCGATATTTTGGGCTCTAGAGGTGCTCATTATGCAACTCTTCTTGGCCCCATTAATCGATGCAGTGGGTGTATCAGTATTGAGATAGACTAAACCATGGCGTGCCAAGTCTTCAGCTAACTCAGCGTAGCTTGGGGAGGTCACAAACAGAGGATGCCAGGCGGATAACACATCATGATGAAAGTCGGGCTCGGTGAGTTCGGCAGTTTTTATACAGCCGCCGAGATAATCGTTGCGCTCAAGCACGCAGACAAGGTGCCCCTGTTTCGCCAGCAGTGCGGCGCAGGTAAGCGAATTGATACCGCTACCGACAATAATGTAGTCATAGACTGTAGCCATTATTGACTTCGATCTGCTCGGCTATATTTCTTTTGCAGCGCCGGTAAGATAAAACCATAGACCTTGGGCTGCAATGCTCCGAGCCACTGTTTTAATTGGGTAAAGCGGCCGACATTCATCTGCATGTCCTCGAGCAACTCATCGATATGGTGAATCGAAAACGGAATAATATTGGTGCCCTTGGAATGCTTACCCAGGGTCCGCTTTTCCATCCAGGCTAAACGTTCGTCGATATCGCGGTTCTGCTCCACTGACGACGGCAACTCAAAACCCAGGTTCAGATAGTCGGCCAACCACAGCGCCCCAATCTCACAGTTGAGCTGGCTAAAGAATGACGAGTTGTAGCCGTTAAATGCCAGCCGCGGCACATCCACCGGAATCATTGAGCGAAACAGACGGAAATTACCCTCCTCATCGGTAACTTTATCAATGATGTCTTGCTCTAAAAAGGGACAGACCTGCTGCCAACCGGTGCCGCAGACAATCAGATCAACAGGTACCGTTTCACCATTGGATAACAGCGCCTGCTTGCCGTTTAAAGCTATAATGACTACTTGCTTTTTGATGCCGATCTTGCCGGCCTCAATATTCTGATAAAAATCATCGCTCACCAAGCTAACGGTACTGCGTGCGATACTTTCCAACGGCGTATTCGGGTGAAGGCCAAGGCGCCTTAACCCCAGCTGCCGCTCAACAAGAAACTCGACGCTATTGAGCATTGCCTTTCGAATCGGATTGCCAAGAGTGTGGAAAAATTTATCCATTCCGCGTAGGTGAATATAGCGAAATAATGCTTCGCTCATACGCGACAGAAAAAGATGTTTATAGTTAAGTTTATTGGCAATCATTTTGGGGATTTTCCAAATCAGGCTTCGTGCCACGACATTAGTCGTCGCGGTAATATCCTGTATCGCATTGGCCACATCACAGGACGATTTCCCGTAACCAATCACTAGTACATTCTTGTCACGGGCATCCTCGCGCCGAGTAAATTCACTGGTGTGACAAATGCGCCCGCCCGCTTCGATAAAGCTCTCGACGCCCTTGTAACTCGGTATCGATGGCAGCGAAAAAATCCCGTTGCCAATAATCAGATAATCAAACTCTGCAGTCTCCACCTCAGCCGTCAGCCCATCGGTATTAACCGTCCAAACATTGCGCTCAGCATCGAATGACGTAGCCAACACTGTCCTGTTGAGGTGAACCTGATCGTTGAAATCATAGTGGTCAACATAAGATTGCATATACAACTGCACCTGTTCCCCGCTTGGCCACTCTGGATAGCTTAATGGCATCGGAAAGTCGGACAGCTCATAGGTAGTGCGGGTATTTTGAGTGGTTAATCCAGGATAGCGTCGAGAGGCAGACCAGACACCTCCGACATCGGCTTCCTTTTCATACAGAGTGACCTCGTAGCCTAGCGCTTTGAATACTCTGGCCGAGGTAAGTCCTGCAAACCCTGCGCCGATAATACATATGCGTCTAATCATTATTTAACTTCACACCCATGATTAGGAAAAATGGCAGCTAACCAGCTACCTTTTACCTTTGGTTTATTATTAATAAAAGAAGAGGACGAAACCCCACCCCAACAGCACACCGTTTTTCAGCTGTCGTGGAAGAGAGGCTATCTGGCTCCGCCCTCCTCTAAAGCTCGGTTGAATCCATTACTACAAGACGTTCTTTAACCCACACAAAACCAGAGATAGGAATTATCTCTGATCGAAATGTGGCCCGTTAAAATTCGTATGAATAGGTTGCGTACCATTCACGCTGACGAGCATATAGGCCTTCAAAAGATTGGAAAGCGTCGCCAGCGACGCCGCTCACTAGATACTCTTCATCGGTAAGATTGGTAACCCCGAGAGTGAGCCTTAGTTTCTCGTTCGACGACAGCCAGGCAATACTACCGTTTACCGTTGAGTAGCCATCCTGAGCAATAATTGCTGTATTAAACGTGTCATTAAAGGTCTCGGAGCGATAGGACCAATCTAAACGCGGCAATAAAACAGCGCCGCCTTTCAAGATAAACTCTTTCGACAACGATGCGCTGGCAGTCCACTCGGGTACACGTTCAAAATCATTGCTTGTAGAGAACAGAGCGTCTACATCGACCTCATCATACTCAGCATCGATGTAACCCAAACCGGCACTGACAAACCAGCCACCGCCAGGAATATATTGCGTTTCAACCTCAAAGCCCGACAGCGATGCTTGACCCGCATTTTTGGTTACCGGCGCGACACCCTCAAAAACCTGAACCTGTAAATCTTTATAGTCAGTGCTAAAAATAGCGCCATTGACGACCAAGCGATTATCATCGCTAGCAAACTTAAAGCCCAGCTCAGTTACGGTGACAAACTCTGGGTCAAAGATGGGTATCAGGTCTACATCCGGCGTGCCCGCGGGGGCGGTAAAACCAGCCACAATTGGCGGGAAAACGCGCTGAGTAAAACCACCAGACTTAAAGCCTTTTGAATAGGTTGCGTAGGCCAGCATATTGTCATTGATCTGATAGGCTAAGTTAACAAAAGGCGACGTTTCTTTAATTTCAATAGTCTTGTCAACAAAGGGTAAAACTCGCTCACCCGCCTGTAAAAATGGCACATCAAAGCTGGGATCACCGCTACCTGCAAAGGGGTTGTTGAAAATAATTTGATCCGGTGTAAACGACTTATCTTCCTTGGTATAACGAAGACCCAGAGTGGCGCTGAACTTGTCGCTGACATCATAAGTGCCCTGGGCGTAGAGAGCCGTAGCCTTATTTTCAAATGACCCACCACTTCGGAAACTCGAAATAGCAAAATCTAACAGATTGGCATTAAAGCCATCTTCATCGAAGTAATAGGCCCCTAAAATCCAGTTAAGTCGATCACTTGAACCCAGTAGTTGTAATTCTTGAGTAAACTGTTTTTGGTCAAACTCATCGAAAAATTGTGAAACAACGACTGGCGAGTGGTCACCATCCCGGGCAAAAGTACTGTCTAGGTCACGTATTGCGGTAATACTTTTAAGCGTCAAGCTATCTGAAATATCCCAAGTCAGATTGACATTACCACTCAGCAGATCACTTTTTGAGAACGCCGGGGCAGTACCTGAGTTGCTATCTGGACCGTTGACATAGCGATTATCATAACAACCGGCAACTGCTAAATTCGTTTCTTGACCGGGAAACGCACAGGGCGCTGCTGGCCCACCGGCAGCGAGGTTAGCCATTATATTGGCGATCGTTGCTACTGGCGGTGTGCCCTGGGGCGGCGGGCCTGGATTAAATATCGCACCAGGATGGTTAATTCCCAGCAGAGTTAGCGCCGGACCATTCTCGCGATCACGGCTAAACCCTATTGCGGCTTCAAGTGACAGTGATTCATTAATATCCCAACTCAATGCTCCGCGGGCGGTAACTGTGTCGTCATCGCCTAAGTCAATACCATCATCGCGCGTGACGTAGCCGTCCCGACTAAAGCTAGCGACACTTAAGCTGGTTCTCACGCTGTCACTCAGTGGCACATCAATTCTGGCTTTTAAATCGGCTCGACTATCGTCACCGGTCGTGATGGATAGATTACCGCCAAATTCGTTAGCTGGTTTGCGTGTGATTAAGCTGATTGCACCACCAATAGTATTGCGACCAAAAAGTGTTCCCTGAGGACCACGCAAAACTTCCACTCTTTCAACATCGACTAAATCCAAAATCGCACCGACCGATCTTGCGATATAAACCCCATCGACATATATACCCACTCCAGGCTCTGTGGTGGGCAAAAATTCCTTTTGGCCAACGCCGCGCAGATAGACCGACGCAGCATTACTGGAACCGCCAAAGCTGGGATTATTTTGAAACGTTAGGTTGGGCGTAAATTCGGCGATTTGGCTAATATTGGTAACGCCGCGATACTCAAGCGCCTCACCAGTAAAAGCTGAAATAGATATTGGTGCGTCCTGCAAGCTCTCTTCACGTTTACGCGCCGTGACTACAACCTCTTCCAACAGCCGATCTAAACCTCGACTTTGATTGTCTTGAGAAATTGACACCGTACTGACCGAAGTCAGTGCTAATAGCACTGCCGCAGGAATTGTTTTCAATATATAACCGCTCATTACTCACCCCTCGTTATTAGAATTATTATTTCTCTACTGTAATCGAAGTTTAATCTAGCCGGTATGCAGTTACTGCGTCACCTATACGCTTCCTGCACATATTGATTGCAGCAGGATTAATTAGCCCATATACTAATTTTAAGCTTAAAATAATGTGATCACTATTATGAATGTGGCAATAAAAGAAGCACCCAAATCTTTATTACAAAATAAGCACGAGTTATTTAGATCGACAGACCTAGATGAAACTCGTTCATTAGTTGGGGATGTCTACTGCGACCATAAGTTACAGATTACTAATGGCGCACTGGATGCATTTCATTACCACATTCCCTTTGATGGCATCAGTTTTAATTATATGGGCTACGGCGCAGAGTGCATTATTGAGCCTGGATGCCTAGGTGACTTTTATCTACTCCAACTACCCTTAAAGGGCCATGCTACTATTATTGCAGACGGCCATGAAATTCATTCACACCCAGGTAAAGCCAGTATTTTAAATCCAAATTCCTATACCAAAATGCGCTGGTCTGGAGGTTGTGAGCAACTTCTAGTTCAAATAGAAAAACGTAAAGTTAATAGTAGCCTTGCGGGATGCTTGGGTAGAAAATTTGGCGAAGAGGTATCATTTAATCCTAATATTATCGAAAATGACGAAAAACAATCAGCCTGGTGGCGTCATGTAATATCATTTATCCGAGAGTACAACCAGGCCAATAGTTTTTACCTTAACCAATGCGTATTAGACAATGAACTAGAAACCATCGTTAAAAATTTACTCTTCACACTAGATCACAACCACAGTGCAACACTGACCACTAATGGAAGGGCTGTGCTGCCTAAGCATGTCCATACAGCGACCGAGCATATACGTAAGCATTTTTTTGAGAATCTAGGCATTCACGATTTAGTGAAACTAACAGGTGTCAGCGAGCGCTGTCTTTTTGAGGGCTTTAAACAAAACTTAAGCGTAAGCCCAATGCAGTTTTTAATGCAGATTCGTCTCGCAAATGTGCGCGACGAGTTACTAAAAAAACCTTCTGACGACTATAGCAACATCACCCAAATCGCGCTAAATAGTGGCTTTACGCAACTGGGCCGCTTTTCATCTTACTATAAAGACATGTTCGGTGAACTGCCCTCTCAAACCGTCAAGGGCCGAAAAAATTCCCCCTGAGGCTTAACCCTCTAAAAATCCAATAAGAGCCTGTAATTTAAAGGCGATTCACATCTGTTTGCCGATAGAAGTCTCTCCAAATAAACCAAAATATTCGGCTTTTAAGAGTTTCTACGCGAGCCATTTGACCTGCATTACTGCTGCCAAATATATCAATTTGAGTAATCAATTGGTCGCTGTCATTATAAAACGCAACCAACGAATCATAGCGGGAAGCGTAGTAAAGGATAATTTTTCGACCACCAATCTCGACATTTAATAAAGCACCCTGATCAATCACAAAATCTTTGGTATAGGCCACATAATCACTCCCAATATTGATGCCATAGACCATTTGCTTAACGGGTAAGCGATCATCAAATTCGTTGATCGTGGGAAATGCCGGCTCGTCGGATTGCCACTGTAAGGTTTTTACTGCTAGCAACATCATTCCATCGCGAACGACCGTATCGAACATCCGCACTAGCGCATTATCGCTTTGTTGTTCGATATTATTGATAAACACCTGGCCATCAGGGTAAAGCTGCTTAAACGCGCTAAATGGCATTCTCAGGGTTGGCCATTCTGTCATGCGCACGCCCTGCTCTCCGTCCGTCTCGGCGGCACCCCAGAACTGCTGTATCGGCTCGCCACTATTCATATCCCACATCACCAGATTGTTGCGCAGCTGCGTCATCACCTTTAACTCAAGTGGTTGGCCTTTAAGCTCTGGGGTATAGGCTATACCCATATTAGTCAGACCACAGTAGGTCATTACTACTGGCTTACCGCCAATCTCGCCACCATCAACAATGTGTGGCTGCAGAAGATAATAATCCGCGTAAGCACGGGCACCGTTGTCGTTTTCGAGCACTAACATTTCAATTTCATCAACCGAGTCAAACTCTGGCTTTTCATAAGCTGCGTGTTTCATCTGCTGAAGAAATTTTGGCGCCTCATCAACCGATACAAACATAGCTTGTCCATCAAACTGCTGCGGTCGAAACATCAAGAGCGTGTTAAGCATTCCGGAATACCAGTTAAACAGGCAGAACAGGACTAAGCCGATCAACAGGCTGCGGGGCATAATATTTCGATTGTTAAACCAAATCAAAATACTGCCGGATAATGCGAGTAGCGTTGAAATTGCTATCAACCAGCGGTTGTACCAAATAAACATAGTGAACCCTCTGCTCGACTGAACCAGCCATTGACTGATATCCGCCAAATCCTTAAACAGGAAAAATCCGCCAATTTGGGCTGCAATCATTAGAAGCCAGAAAGAAAATATCGTTGGTTTCAACGCCGATTTAGCCATAGTAGTACCTAGTTTTGTACAGGAGCCGTGAGTTTTCACTGGTGATTTAATGATTTTGAAAAGCAATGGAGGAATTTTATTGGACCCTAGGATAAGAAAATATCCATTTACTGCACTCACTGTGCGGTTACTGCGGTGATATTATATTCGGGTTTAGATCTGCGTTTACAATCACTTGGAGGCTAGCACCGCGGTGTATTCAGTCGGCGAATTTCCTTACTGACAACAACAGATTCCTTTGGACTACCGTCTTTGATGGGTCTGGGGCGCACTTCTTGTAGCCGTGCTGACTGGAATTTTGAGAGCCCTCACATTGGCCCTAGATTACAGGTGTGGGGTGAGATGACAGGTGTGGGGTGAGACTACAGGTGTGGGGTGAGGCGACAGATTGCGGATTGAGATGCCTAAACAAAACTGTCGTCCCCGCATCGGCCTTTATATGTCATCCCGGCAGAGCGAAGCGACGAGGGATCTCTTAGCAGCCCTGCCCCAATAACCTTAAAAACTTTCCAGCCTCAGCCCTGCTCAATACGACAGCCAAACTCACTACCCGCATCCAATAACCACTGGGCCAGATAGTCAGCAAAACTGCGTCGAATCACCAGATCATAAGAACCATCAGATCGATTACTAACCGCCGCTGACGCCTTGGCAAAGGTGGTTTGCACAACTGACCCCGAGTTGGGCATGGCCGCGTCCCAACCTTCAAAATCATAAATACTCGATTTTTTCAGCAGAGTGCTAACAGCCACACCGCGCAAATTAATACAGGTCTGGCCACCACTGACATCAACAATCGAAATATGGCCTTTTAAAGATCCGCGCAGAGCCGCTTCTATGGCAGTCGCGTCACCACCAACTTCTACGACTAGCCATTCACTGGGGCCAAGCCAATAGATACTGGTATTGCCATTGCGCTGGAAGGTGCACGGCTCCAAGGGCAATGTCACATTTAAGGCGCCAGCCACGCCCGAGCAAAAACCGCTGTCCTGGGCATCCCCGCGCAAATTCAAATGGGCACTCAAAGGCGCTTCTTTAATTACCAGACCACAGTCGATTTGATCATTAAATACGCCCTCAGGGGCACTGTTTTTATTAAACGACCGGTGAAAATAATTCAGCGGTGATTCAAGCTTGATGGCATTAGACATGGTGGCGCTCTCCCTTGGGATCATAGAAAACCGAACTGACGATTTTTGCCGCAACGGTGCGGCCATCGGCCAAGGGGCAATGGACTATCTGTCCGAGTCGGCTATGGCCGCCTTTAACCACTGCCAAGGCGATGGAATGGCCCAAATTGGCACTGTAATAACTCGAGGTCACATGACCCTGCATGGACATGGGGATTGCCTGTTTGGCATCAAACACAACCTGTGCGCCCTCGGGGAGTACAGTCTCAGCGTGCAGGGTTTTTAAACCCACTAGCTGCTTGCGGTTTTGTCGCAGCATATCGCTGCGCTGGAGAGATCGCTTGCCGATAAAGCTGAACGTTTTTTTCTTACCCACCACCCAATCCATATTCATATCCGCAGGGGTCATGGCGCCATCGGTATCTTGACCGACAATAATAAAGCCCTTCTCCGCGCGCAGCACATGCATGGTTTCTGTACCGTATGGGGTGATATTAAATTCTTCTCCGGCGGCGATTAGTGCCTCCCAAACATGTCGACCATAATGGGCAGGCACATTGACTTCATAGGACAGCTCACCGGTAAAGCTGATGCGAAAGATTCTCGCTTTAATACCCGCCACAGTGGCATCGCGCCAATCCATAAAACTAAAAGCGTCGTTGGATAGGTCAATATCGCTGCAGACTTTGGCGATCACTTTACGGGCGTTGGGGCCGGTCACTGTGGCTGTCGTCCAGTGATCGGTGACTGAGGTAAAGTACACTTTTAGCTCGGGCCATTCGGTTTGCTGCCAAAGCTCAAGCCAGGCTAATACGCCAGCGGCGCCGCCGGTGGTCGTGAACATCAGGTAGTGATTCTCACCGAGACAGGCACAGACGCCGTCATCGAAAATCATGCCATCTTCTTTTAGCATAACGCCATAGCGGCATTTTCCCGGGGCAAGTTTGAGGTATGAATTGCTGTACATACGGGTAATAAATTCTGCTGCATCGGGTCCCTGTATATCAATTTTACCCAGAGTCGTGGCATCCAAAATACCCACGCTATTGCGTACCGCCAGCCCTTCACGGTTCACTGCATCTTGCATTGACTCGCCAGATTGCGCGAAGTACCAGGGGCGCTTCCACTGGCCGACATTTTCAAATTCGGCACCCTGCTCAACATGCCAGCGATGCATAGCGGTGTAGCGTTCAGGGTCAAACAGATTGTTGACATCGCGCCCGGCGATGGCACCAAAGGTGGTGGGTGTATAGGAGGGCCGAAAGATTGTGGTGCCGGTCTCGGCAATACTTTGGTCTAGGGCATTGGCTAAAATAGCCATGCCATTAATATTGCCCAGCTTGCCCTGATCAGTACCAAAGCCCAGCGCGGTATAACGCTTCACATGCTCAACCGATTCAAAGCCTTCGCGCACCGCAAGCTCAATCGCGCTGGCGCTCACATCTAATTGGAAATCGACAAACTGGCTCGGGGCTCGGCTGGTGCTTTTAGTGTGGGGTACCAAAAATAATGCCTGCTGTGGCTGCTCTTTATACCTGTCAACAACGCAGGCCGGGAACTGCCTATTGCCCTCACCATAACCCGATAGCACAGCTGCCTCAGCACCGGCATTGGCGCCCTCAGCTAGGCATCCCGCCAAATCAAAAGTCCCTCTGCAGGCACCGGCAGAACGTTCCTGCTGTTTTGATAGTCCCGGTCTAAAGCCAACAATGCTGTCATCCCAGACTGGTTTGGCGCCGGTGTGGGAGCTTAGATGAACTGCTGGGCTCCAGCCCCCTGAACAGGCGATTAAATCACAGTCCAAGCCGCGCACGGCACCAGTAACCTCTGTGCCAGTCTCGTTCATCGGGGCTATCAGAGCGCGCTTAACGCGCTTATTGCCCTGAGCTTCGATCAGTCCATGCCCGGCAATCACCTCTATACCCTGAGCTTTGACCGCAGCGACAATAGCGCCGCTGGGATTACTGCGGCTATCGATAACAGCAACCACTGCACGGCCAGTCTGGTGCCAATCTAAGGCGGTCTGATAGGCATTGTCATTGGTGGTAAAGAGCACCAGCTTATTGCCCGGCGCCACACCATAACGGTTGACGTAAGTGGAGATAGATGACGCCAGCATCACCCCGGGAATATCATTGTGGGCAAACACTAGAGGCCGCTCAAAGGCACCCGTGGCCAACACCACCTGAGCGGCTCGCACCCTGTGCATACGCTGACGCACCTGATGGGCAGACGTCAGACCCAGATGATCTGTGCGGCGCTCTAAAATCGTTAAAAAGTTATGGTCGTAATACCCAAACACGGTGCTTCGCGGCAGCAGCTGCACATTGTTATTGGCGTTGAGTTCCGTCACTAGACTGGCAACCCAATGGGGTGCATTAAGCCCATCAATAGACTGTTTGGAAGCCAGCAAACTGCCACCAAATTCTGACTGCTCATCGGCAATAATAACTCGCGCACCGGTGCGCGCCGCCTCACGGGCTGCAACCAATCCCGCCGGACCTGCTCCCACCACTAGCACATCACAGTGCTGGTTGAGCCGGTCATAAGTATCTGGATCTGCCTCCACTGGGGTGGCTCCCAAGCCTGCGGCCTTGCGAATAAAGTGCTCGTAGGTCATCCAGAGTTTTTTCGGGTACATAAAGGTCTTGTAATAAAACCCCGGCGGCATCAGGCGACCAAAGGCCCCGATGATGCCCATAACATCGAAGTCGACACTGGGCCAGCCATTGACACTGGAGGCTTCAAGTCCCTGGTAAAGTTCGACCTGAGTGGCTTTCAGATTGGGAATGGTGCCAGCGCCAGAACCCAGCTGAATAATGCCATTGGGTTCTTCGGCACCGTGGCCAAAGATTCCCCGAGGTCGGGCATATTTAAAACTGCGGCCCACCACATCGACACCATTGGCGAGTAATGCCGAGGCCAGAGTGTCACCGACAATGCCCTTTAAGGCTTTACCGTTAAAAGTGAAATCAATAGCGGCGCCAGTATGGGTCGGCAAACGATTTGAGCTCACTCGATTTGGGCGCACTCGATTTGGGCGCACTCGATTTGGGTTCATGGCTTGGCTCCGGTAATAGTCGGCTGGGTACCGGTTTTATAGGTTTCTAAAATCTCGTAGGTCACTGTATTGCGCGTGGCATTAAAATAGCGCCGGCATCCCACAGAGTGATACCACATCTCATGGTGGATACCACGGGCATTAGTGCGAAAGAACAGGTAATCGCCCCACTCTTGGTCGCTCAGCGCTTCAGGTTCTAGAGGCCGCACTATATGGGCTTCGCCGCCGTAGCTAAACTCTTCCTCGTCGCGATGTTCCTGACAGAGGGGGCAATGGATTAGTAACATATTTTTCTCGTCGTCATAGCAATCGAAATTAGTGAGCCACACCAGCAGCGCCGTGCTCATCGATCAGCGCGCCAGTGTTAAAGCGGTCAATATTAAATGCCGCAGCCAGTGGGTGGGGGCGGTCATTGGCCACGGTGTCGGCAAATACATAACCGGAACCGGGGGTCGCCTTAAAGCCACCAGTACCCCAGCCGCAGTTAAAGTAGAGTCCCTCAACCGAGGTCTTGCTAATAATCGGACAGGCATCGGGGCAGGTATCGACAATACCGCCCCACTGGCGATTCATGCGCACTCGACTAAAGGCCGGGAACAGTTCGCAGATGGCTTGAATAGTATGTTCAACAACATGGAAGGAGCCGCGCTGGCCATAGCCGTTGTAACTGTCGACACCGGCACCAATCACCAGATCACCTTTGTCCGACTGGCTGATATAACCGTGCACCGCATTGGACATGACCACGGTATCGAGACAGGGTTTAACCGGCTCCGACACCAGGGCCTGAAGTGGCCGCGACTCAACCGGCAATCTCAGACCCGCCATGGCGGCAACCACACTGGAATTGCCGGCAGTCACACAGGCCACTTTGCCTGCGCCAATAAAGCCACCGGTGGTTTCAACACCCACAACGGCGCCGTCTTTGCGACGAATGCCGGTGACTTCAGTTTGCTGAATCAGATCCACGCCCAGCGCATCGGCGCCGCGGGCATAACCCCAGGCCACGGCGTCGTGACGGGCTGTGCCACCCCGAGGTTGCCAAGAGGCACCCAATATCGGATAGCGACTAGTAGGGGAAATATTAATTAACGGAGCGATCTCTTTAATCCGCTCGGGGCTGACCACTTCGCCATCAATACCATTGAGACGATTAGCATTGACCCGCCGTTCTATATCGCGCATATCCTGCAGGTTGTGACCCAGGTTAAGTACCCCACGCTGACTGAACATGACATTGTAGTTAAGCTCCTGGCTCAAACCCTCCCAGAGCTTTAACGACAGATCATAGAGCTGCGCCGCTTCATCCCAAAGGTAATTGGAGCGAATAATGGTGGTATTGCGGGCTGTATTGCCGCCACCCAAATAGCCTTTTTCGATCACCGCAATATTGCTAATACCATGCACTTTGGCGAGGTAATAAGCCGTGGCTAAACCATGGCCACCGCCCCCCACAACAATCACATCGTAGTCTTTTTTCGGGGTTGGGCTTCGCCAGACTTTCTGCCAGTTTTCGTGATAACTAAGCGCATTTTTAAACAGACTGAAGGCGGAATATTTTTTCATGTTTAACGGTCGACCCAATCGCGGTGAATAGCTTCCATTGGAGCAAGTTGCCGCCACCTGCAACTAGAATAAAACTGACAACCTCAGCGCTTAAAAACGACAAATAGGCGAAAAAAGCTAAAAGTGGCAGATGAATTCAAACTATGAGCCAGATCTGTTGTATATAAATGCCGCCTACCCTACACTGCAAAGATGAAAAAACATTAAAAAATAAGGCCCTCAGCATGCCTAAAAAACTCAGCCAACATACAGTATCCCCGAGTTTATCGGTGGGCTTTGTGCTGATGCCAGGCTTTACGCTGCTGCCTTTTTCCGCTTTTATTGACGCTCTTCGCTTGGCCGCGGACGAGGGTGATCAAAGTCAGCAAATAAACTGTCACTGGACAGTAATGGGGCTTAACCTTGAGCCTATTTCTTCCAGCTCTGGCGTCCAGGTTAAGCCCTGGGAAACCTATCGCGATCCGTTGGCGTTTGACTACATAGTGGTGGTCGGTGGGCTACTGCAAAAAACCCTCCATGGCAGCCAACATGTGATCGACTATTTGCACCAGGCGGATCGTGCCCATGTGCCGATTATTGGTCTCTGTACAGGTTCCTTTGCGATGATTCGCGCCGGTCTAATGCACCGGCGACGCTGCTGTGTCAGCTGGTTTCACTACAAAGATCTCACCGACCACCACAGCGATGTAATTCCAGTGGCTGAACAGCTATTTGTCGATGATGGGGATCGCATTACCTGCGCCGGAGGTGCTGTGGCTGCGGATCTCGCCGGTTATATTATTGAGCGCCATCTGGGGCAGAGTTGGGCACGCAAGAGCCTGCGTATTTTAGTCATGGATAATCCGCGACCGGCCAATGCGCCGCAGCCGCAACCGGTATCGGATTATCAGGTGAATAATAAGTGGGTGAAACGGGCGCTGTTGCTACTCGAACAAAACTTCAGCCGCCCCCTGTCTACGGATGAAATTGCTAGCCGACTGAATATTTCAAAACGTCAACTTGAACGTTTATTTATCAGTGAAACTGGGGATAGTTTGCAAAAGTTTTATCGCAAGATTCGTTTAAATTATGGACTTTGGTTACTGCAGAATACTCAGCGTTTAATTACCGATATTGCCCAGGAAACTGGGTTTGCTGATACCGCCCATTTCTCCCGCGCCTTTCGCGCAGCCTTTGATAAAAAACCCACCGAATGCCGGGGATAAAATTGTGCTTTTAAAAAGCCCGCACATTATCAGCCAAGCGCACGGCGTTCGTTGCTCGGCGGCTTGCCATAGAGCTCACTGTAGCAGCGACTGAAATGTGGCGCGGTAGAAAAACCACAGCTAATGGCTACATCAATTACCGGGATAGAGGTTTGCAGCAGTAATAGCCGCGCCCTCGATAAGCGCAGTTCAAGATAATATTTCGAGGGCGCACAGTGTAAATAGCGATTAAATAAACGCTCTAATTGGCGTCTTGAAATACCCACATAACTCGACACTTCATCCAGTGTTAGGGGTTCTTCAACATTGCTTTCCATCAGTGTTACGGCATCCACTAAACGCGGCTGACTGGCACCGATCAGGTACTGCAGTGGCGCCCGCTGGGCGTCTTTTTCAGTGCGCACGCGATCACAGGTAAATTGCTCGGAGATCTGTTGCACTAACTGATGGCCATGAATACTGGCAATCAGATTAAGCATCAGGTCAATGGAGCTAATGCCTCCAGAGCAGGTATAGCGATCGCGATCGATCGCAAAGAGTCTTGATGACAGTTGCAGCTTGGGAAATTCTTCGCGCATGCTGGCAAGATTTTCCCAGTGAATAGTGCAGCGATAACCGTCCAGCAAACCGGCCTTGGCGAGGATATAGGTTCCGGTGCAGAGGGCACCCAGGGGAATTTTATTTTTGGCAAAAACACGCAGGCGATCGGTGAGTACCTTGGTGCAATACTGTTTAATATTGTAGCCACCACAGACCAGTAATATTTTCGCTTGAGTGGCACTGTCGAGGGCGCCATCAATCTGTAGCTCGAGTCCGGCGCTCGACGTTATAGCCTCACCGGTCAAGCTATAGGTCGACCAGCGATACAGCTCACGGCCGCTGAGGCGGTTTGCCATACGTAGAATTCCCACCGCATTGGCGAAGGTGCTCATGGTATATTCAGGCATTAGCAGAAACCCTATATGCAGGGTGACTACCGGCTCAACGGGTTCTAAAGGGATCTTATCGGACATTTTCAAAACGCCTTCTTATAAGTGACACTTCTTGTGAGCGACATCTTTTGAGTATAGATCAATAAACTGATTTTTAAGAAACACTTTTACGCCGCTATAGGCGACCTCTGCTCAAAAAAATAACGATTATTAGCGCCGACGACGCTTTCTGCCACCTCCGTTATCTGCAAGCTCTTTAACCGGCGGTTGGGTCACCAGGGAGAATAAGTTGGGAAAGGGGTCGGTCTTATTGGGAAAGGCCATGGCGTCGACAAAATAATCCTGAAATTTTGGCTCCAGAGCGGTTTCAATTTTCTCAATATTTTTAACCAGGGTTTCGATCACTTCCCGAGACTGCCTATTTAAAAGCGCAATGCGCGCGCCGGTTCCCGCGGCGTTGCCCGCCGAGGAAACCTCGGACAACACACAGTCGGGAATTAAACCCAGCACCATGGCATGCTGCACATTGATATGACTGCCAAAGGCTCCGGCCAGACGAATGCGCTCAATCTTGTCTGTGCCTATATGATCCATCAGCAACTTGACCCCGGCATAGAGCGCGGCTTTTGCCAGCTGGATTTGGCGAATATCATTTTGTGTTACCCGTATCTGCGCCGCAGCACCCACAGGAGAGTGCAACACATAAGACCAGGTGCGATCGTTTGGAATAATTCTTGCGGTCCGACTGCCAAGATCACCATCGACAATACCGTCCACTGTGACTATTCCTGCCAGATACATCTCGGCAACCACTTCAATAATGCCCGAGCCACAGATACCCGTGACACCATGGCTTTCAATGGCGGCGTTAAAACCCTCTTCATCGGACCAGAGATCCGAGCCGATGACCTTAAAGCGCGGTTCTAAGCTTTCCAGATTTATCCGAACCCGCTCAATAGCACCGGGAGCCGCCCGCTGACCGCAGCTAATTTGCGCGCCCTCAAAGGCTGGCCCAGTAGGACTGGAGCAGGCCAGTAGGCGCTGGCGATTGCCCAGTACAATTTCTGCGTTGGTGCCCACGTCGACCAGCAATGTCATCTGGTCCTGATTCTGGGGCTCTTCCGAGAGGATCATGCCAGCGGTATCTGCCCCGACATGACCGGCGATACAGGGCAAGATATAGAGGCGCCCGCCGGGATTAATTTTAAGATTGAGTTCAACGGCCGGCACCTCGACGGCGGCATCGGTAGTCAACGCAAAGGGTGCACCACCCAATTCCACCGGACTAATACCGAGTAATATATGGTGCATAATCGGATTGGCCACCAGAGAGACTTCAAGAACATCCTCAACCGTTGCGCCGATCGCTTGGGCCACTTCCGCAAACAGGCTGTTTAAGGCCTCGCGAATCACCACTGTCATCTCGTCGGCCCCTTCCGGGTGCATCATCACATAGGAGACGCGACTCATCAGGTCTTCGCCAAAGCGAATCTGCGGGTTCATCAGGCTGGCACTGGCGACCACTTCGCCACTGGCGAGATCGCAGAGATGGGCGGCAATGGTGGTTGATCCCACATCCACAGCCACGCCATAGGCTTTATCGTGAAAGCCTGGCCAGAGGGCAATAATCTGCCGGTTGTTATGCAGCGCTACGGTGATCGCCCGTTTACCTTTGGCCAAGGCGGGCTGCAATGTTCTGAGCAGCGAATTATCACAGACGAGATTCGCTAGCTCCCAGTCCTGCTCAAGGGCTTCTATCACCCGTTGCAAATCCCCCTTAGGCACATGCATATCGGCTTCGTCTATTTGCAGGTAATAGAGTCGCGTCGCCGGATCCAGATGGATATCTCGGTACTCCACGTCTTTGCGCACAATCTGTCGGTGCACCTGACTTTCAGGGGGCACATCAATCACTACATCATCTAACAATAATGTGTGACAGCTTAGGCGACGGCCATTGGCCAGCGGCGCTTTGCGCTCGCCATATTTGATTTCCGTGGCGCACAGTGCAGACAGATGGCTGCTATCTGAGTCGATTTGGTGTTTCGGAAAGGAGCCTCCGGCACAGATAATCTGGCAGCGGCCACAGAGACCACGACCACCGCAGACCGAGTCAATATCCACGCCCAATACGCGCGCGGCATGGAGCAGCGGCGTATTCACCGGAAAGCTGCCACGGCGGCCAGAGGGAGTGAAAACCACCTTGACCATGTTATCCCTCGTATCCATGTCTTCCACGGCTTATCTAGGCTCTTTTTCTGCGACCACCACGAACGCGCCCTTCCCCTTCGGGAACCGGTTCGCGATAGGCTTTAATCCAGTTGGCGCAGTTGGGGTCATTGCCCATCATCACGTCGCCACCGCGCACGGCCGCCATCACTTCTGCATGCAGTGGACTGGTGATGGCTGAGGTCATACCGGCACCCATAGCCATGGTTAAAAAGGCGCTATTAATACCATTGCGGTTGGGCAGACCAAAGCTCACATTGGAGGCGCCACAGGTGGTGTTTACCTTTAGCTCTTCACGCAGGCGACGAACGATATGCATGACCTGCAAACCAGCGGTATTAATCGCGCCAATCGGCATGACCAGAGGATCAACAATCACATCGCTGTAATGAATACCGTAATCCGCGGCGCGCTCGACAATCTTTTTGGCCACTTTAAAACGTTCATTGGGGTCCTCTGAGATACCGGTTTCGTCGTTGGATATGGCGACCACGGCGGCACCGTATTTGGCCACTAGCGGCAGCACTCTTTCCAGCACCTCATCTTCGCCAGTTACTGAGTTGACCAAGGCTTTACCCTGATAGACGGCAAGACCGGCTTCCAGCGCTTCAATAATCGAGGAATCAATACTCAGCGGCACATCACTGATCGACTGCACCAGCTGAATGGCTTCGGCCAAGATACGCGGTTCATCCGCCAGTGGGATACCGGCGTTAATATCCAGCATCTGGGCACCCGCAGCAATCTGCGCCAGGGCATCGGCTTCGACACGGCTGTAGTCACCCTGTTTCATTTCTGCAGCCAAAATTTTCCGCCCAGTAGGATTTATGCGCTCACCAATAATTACAAAGGGCTGATCAAAGCCGATTTTGACTTCTCGGGTGGGGGAACTAATTGTCGTGATGGTCATGCTGCTCTCCAAAAATTATTGTTGTGGGCGCCAGGGAGTTCGATTTCCCAGCGCCTGTGTTTTTTCTACAATTTCAGCGATTCGATGTTCCTGGCGGTAGGCCATAATATGGACACCGCTGGCGCCCTCAATTTCACGAATCTGATTGATCATATCGATACAGATATTGACCCCTTCCTGCTTCTGGTCCTGGGCTCCCGCCAAACGTTTGATAATGGCATCAGGAATATGCACACCGGCAACATTATTGCGGATCCACTGCGCAGACTTGGCCGAGGCCAGTGGGCCAACACCGGGTAAAATAAAGACTTTTTCATGCAGCCCCAAATCACCCACTTTGGCCATATAAGTCTTGAGCATGTCCATATCAAAGCAGTACTGAGTCTGGACAAACTGGGCACCGGCAGCGACTTTTTTCGCCAGTCGCAGGGGCCGATAATCAAACGGCGGCGCAAAGGGATTGGCCGCTGCACCCAAGAACACCTGGGGTGGCGAGGTAATTTTGCGGCCACTGAGAAACTGGCCATCGTCGCGCATACCCTTGAGCATTTGCAGGCTGGTCATGCAGTCCATATCAAATACTGGCTTGGCTTCTGGATGGTCACCCGACTGCACGCCGTCACCGGTTAAACAGAGAATATTCGACACACCCATGGCCGAGGCACCGAGCACATCGCCCTGCATGGCGATGCGATTTTTATCCCGGCAGGAGATCTGCATAATCATTGAGTAGCCGCGGCGAGTTAACAGCGCGCACATGCCGACACTGGACATATGGCAGTTGGCACCGGAGCCGTCGGTGGCATTAATCGCATCCACATGGCCATCAAACAGGGCGGCGCGCTCAAAGACTTGTTGGGGATCCGCTGAATCTGGCGGGGCTATTTCTGCGGTCACCGCAAAGTGACCGGCGCGCAACACCCGCTCAAAGCGACCGGGGGAATCGTGTCCCGGGAGTATTGGCAGGTTCTCTCCGGCTAGGGGTTCGTCTTCAAACATCAGCCTGTCACTCCCAGTCTTTTACGCACTGCACGGAGCCAGGCGCTGGTGCCTTTAAGGCGCACATCGACAGGCGCCTGAATGACTTGGATGGTGGACTCTAGATCACCCACCCGCTTGCTACCCTCCCAGGAGGTCACCCAGACGCAGACCATGGTCGCATCAACCTCACAGTGGCCATTGCTGCGCACGCCGCCACAGGGGCCATTACGGAGGGTTTTCGGGCAGTTCATCGGACAGGCCATACCGGTTTCACCGAGAGTGCACTGACCACAGGACTGAGAGTCGAACAAAAAGCCTTTGAGGATTTTTTCAATCGCGGCAAAACCACGGTCCAGGCGCTGATAGCCGAGACGGTTAAAGAGCGGATGCAGTGCCACCAAGCAGCTTTCTAGCCCTTGGTAGACGCGGCGCAACCAGCGGGCATTGTTAGCCGACCAGTAACGAACCCTTTTCAAGCGGACGCTACTCTGAGGCCTTTGCTGACGACCAGCTGTTTAACGTCGGCGTCGGAGTAGGCGGCTTCGATAGCGTCGGCAAACTGCTGGGCCAATTCTTGGGGACTGCCCTCGCCTTCGATTGAACTGGTGACACGGCGCCAGTCTTCTAAATACTCTTCGCTGCCACCCTTACCGGCACGCATAGCGGCGCGATCTATAGCCGCCTGAAAACGCTGACTAAGAAGCACCTTGCCACGGACTCGGCCACTTTTGACCAGAATTTGAGCTGGGATATCACGCCAAAATACTTCAATTTTTTGCATCAGGTTGCTCTCTCTCTATGCTTGTACAATCTTCACGATCTGTTCTTGAAGAGCATTTTCCAGGTCGCCATAACCACTCTGTTCATGGCGAAATTCCAAACCTAAAAATGCTGCCGCCGCTTTCGCTCTAACCACCAAGGCTGGATCCTCTCTCTGAGACAGATACACCACCAGTTTGTAGTTGGCGAAATACTGATCCCGCAGCTCTGGATGTTGGTCCAGCTTTAACCCTTTAATCATCAATCGATCAAAGTGCTCAACCAAAAAATCGGTCAGGTAAAAAGTGCCTAACTCCTCCTCTGCAATCTCGGTAAAGCGCGCTTCACCGGCATAGAAGGAATAACAGTGGGCACCGGACAGTCGCTCCACAGAGTCGCCGGCCTCGGCCAAGACTCGATCAATCTCACCACCGCTACCGCAGTCGCCATAGGCAACAAAAATATGCTCGTACTGATTGCGATATTGCGCAATTTTTTCCCGCAGTTTCTGAGGGATTTGTTGCGGCCTGTTATGTAACTCGGCATCTAAACATTGCAGATCGATCTGAGCCCAACCATTGTGCTTTTGCAGCCAGACTATCTCGCGAGCAAGCGCTCCGCAGGCAATCACTAATAACTTTGCCGAACCTTTTAAGTCTGGCATTAGGCAGCCTCTAGGGCCCTGCGTTCCTGAACTAATCGAATCGCCGTGGTCGCTGCATCCGCAGCATCGCGACAGTAGGCATCGGCGCCAACCGCAGTGCCAAATTCTTCATTCAGCGGCGCGCCGCCGACCATGACAATATATTTGTCGCGCAGGCCATGATCTTTCAGGGCATCGATCACCACTTTCATATAGGGCATGGTGGTGGTGAGCAGAGCGGACATGCCCAAAATGTCGGGCTTGTAACGTTCGAGAGCGGCGAGGTATTCTTCGACACTATTGTTAATACCCATATCGTGAACGTCGAACCCTGCACCTTCCATCATCATCGCCACCAGGTTTTTGCCGATATCATGGATATCCCCTTTAACCGTGCCAATCACCATAGTGCCCACCGGCTTGGCCCCGGTCTCGGCTAAAAGAGGCTTGAGAATGGTCATGCCACCTTTCATGGAGTTCGCCGCCAGCAGTACTTCAGGGACAAACAAAATGCCGTCGCGAAAATCCACACCGACCACGGTCATACCGTCCACCAGCGCTTCACCTAAGACGCGCTCTGGAGACCAGCCTCGATCCAAGAGAAGCTGTGTGCCCTCTTCGATCTCTTCTTTTAAGCCGTCGTAGAGATCGTCATGCATCTGCAAAACCAGATCTGCATCGGATAACTCAGTTAGTACAATATCGTCTTCTTCAGACATGGGCTTTATTCCTCAACAATCGTGCTTAGTAGTCGCGGTCGGCATAGGAACCTTTGCGACGGGCCATAAAATCAATCAATGCTTCGTCAATCGCCGGGTCAAACGCCGGTGCCTGATAATCATTGAGCATTTTTTTCCACAGAACATTGGCGCGCTGGGGAGTGTCCAGAGAGCCGTCTACCTGCCACTGCTCGTAGCTATTATTGTCGGCTACAGTGGAGCGATAGAATGCGCTTTCAAAATTCTTTAGGGTGTGGGCTGAACCCAGGTAATGTTTTCCGGGACCCACTTCGCGAACCGCATCCAGGGCCTGACCGTTCTCAGACATATCCATACCCGAGAGCAGTACAGAGATCATGCTGGCCTGATCGCAATCCATAATAAATTTTTCATAACCCATGGCCAGACCACCCTCTAACCAACCGGCGGTGTGCAACATAAAGTGCACGCCAGCCAGAGCGGCGGTCTGCAATGTGTTGGCGGCTTCATAGGCGGCCTGAGCATCGGGCAATTTGGAGCCAGTGAGACCACCACCGCTTCTAAAGGGAACCCCCAGTCGACGTGCCAGTGCCGCAGCGGCATAGATAACTTGGCTTGGCTCTGGGGTACCAAAGGTCGGTGCGCCAGTGGCCATAGACACGGCCGCAGCAAAGGTTCCAAAGATAACCGGTGCGCCGGGACGACAGAGCTGAGTAAAGGCGATGCCCGCCAGAGCTTCCGCCAGTATCTGGGTCACGGTGCCCGCTGTGGTGACCGGAGACATGGCCCCAGCAAGAATAAAGGGTGAGACTACTGTGGCCTGATTATTCCGCGCATAGACTTTGAGGGAGCCGAGCATGGTGGCATCGTAGGTCATCGGAGAGTTGACATTAATCAGGCTGGTAAGCACGCAGTTTTGGTCGACAAACTCGTCGCCAAAGACCAACTTGGCCATATCCACTGTGTCCTGAGCGCGCTCATGGTGGGTCACTGAACCCATCAGCGGTTTGTCGCTGTATTTAAAGTGGCTGTAAATCATATCGAAGTGGCGTTTGTTGACGGGCAGATCCACAGGCTCACAGATAGTGCCGCCGGAATGGTGAATTCCCGGTGCCATATAGGCCAGTTTTACAAAATTTTGAAAGTCTTCAATGGTGGCGTATCGACGACCCTTGTCGATATCGTGGACGAAAGGTGAACCGTAGGCCGGTACTAGCACCGTGCGCTTGCCGCCAATAATCACATTGCGCTCTGGGTTGCGCGCGTGCTGCAGAAATTCTGGTGGCGCCGTGGCCTGAATAATCGAGCGACAGAGACCCTTGGGAAAACGCACCCGAGAGCCTTTTACATCTGCACCGGCTGCGGTCCACATGGCCAGCGCTTCGGGGTCATCGAGAAAATCGATACCGATCTCTTCGAGCAAGATATCCGCATTGTCTTCGATCAGCTGCAGATCTTCTTCATTGAGGTATTCAAAGTAGGGAATTTTACGCTCGATAAACGGCGCGGTCTTGACCACTGCTTTGGCGCGGGCTTCGCGGCGTCCATCGCGACCACCACCCTCTCTACCCGCTCTTCTACGCCCAGTTGTTTCAGTCATAATCATTCTTCCGTTGGAGAGTTTCTTCTCTCTTTTATGGGATCTTTATTGTTCGCAGTCTGTGCCTGTTTAGGCACTGCCGCATCTGTTTCTACGACACTGAAATATCAGTTTGCGACGCGCCTAAAAACTAGCTTCGCAAACAGCTATTTTCACCGTCAAAGGGTGACTCTTCGATAACCGTTGCCCGGTAGCGATCACCGAGAATTTCAATCTCCAATTCGGTGCCTATGGCGCCGTAAGCGGCCTTCACCAGACCCAGCGCTAGAGACTTATTGGTGCGAAAGCCAAAGCCCCCAGAGGTGGCTCGGCCTATCAGCAGACCATCGCAGTAGAGCCCTTCAGAACCCCGGGCATCAGCATCGGTGACGCCATAAATCTCCAAGGTGGCGAAACAGTTATCAAAACCGCGCTGTTGCCAGGCGATCAGCGCCTGCTTACCGACAAAATCGCAGTCTTTATCAAGTTTTACAAAACGCTCTAAACCGGATTCAAGGGCCGAGTATTCAATCGACATCTCACGGGGAATCAAACGGTAGGATTTCTCGATGCGCATACTCTCCATGGCGCGAATACCAAAGGGTTTAATATTAAATTCGGCACCGGCCTTCATTAGCTCATCGAAGATATAGTTTTGCATCTCGATGGGATGGTGCAGCTCCCAGCCCAGCTCGCCGACAAAATTAACCCGCAGCGCTTCGGCCTGGGCGTAACCCACATTGATTGATTTGCCGGTAAGCCACTTAAAGTTGTCCTTGGACATATCGGTGTCAGTGAGCTTTTGCAGCAGCTCCCGAGACTTGGGGCCAGCGACGACAATAACACCCATCTGGGTGGTGATTTTTTGCAGCTTAACCGAGCCATCTCGAGGTGCCAACTTGGTTAAATAGTCCCAGTCATGACGCTCTTGAGAACCGGCAAAGACCAGGTAATAGCTGTTTCTAGCGCGCTTATAGATAGTGAATTCGGCCCGTACACCGCCGTTTTTAGAGAGCATATGGCAGAGGCCAATGCGCCCAATGGCCTTGGGTATACTGTTGGCGACAATGCTGTTTAGCCAAGCTTCTGAGCCATGACCGGTGACTGTGGCTTTGGAGAAGGCCGACATATCGAGAACACCAACATGCTGATTTACATGGCGACATTCCTCACCGACAAAATCAAAGTAATTGGAGCGGCGGAAGGAATTCTTTTCCACAATGCGGCCATCGGCCAGCGCTTTTGAATGATTTTTATTCCACAGGGTATCCGACTTATTGAGCTCTTCAGCCGACAGAGAATATCCGGGAGGGGCAAACCAGTTGGGTCGCTCCCAACCATAGACCGAACCAAACACTGCACCCAACGCTTTCATACGATCGTAACAGGGGCTCGTTTTTAGCGGCCGAGCCGCCCCGCGCTCTTCATCTGGATAGTGATTTTTAAACACATGGTCGTAGGCTTCTTCGTTTTTGCTGCGCAGATAACCGCGGCTTGCATAGGGTCCAAAGCGACGGGGATCGACGCCCATCATATCCACAGTGGGTTCACCGTCAACAATCCATTCCGCCAACTGCCAACCGGCACCGCCGGCAGCGGTAATGCCGAAACTATGGCCTTCGTTGAGCCAAAAGTTTTTCAAGCCCCAGGCTGGGCCAACAATGGGGTTACCGTCAGGCGTATAGGCAATAGCACCGTTGTAGACAGTCTTGATTCCCACCTCGGCAAAGCCGGGAACCCGTTCCATACAGGCTTCAATATGGGGCATTAGGCGATCGAGATCGCCATTAAATAGCTCGTATTCCGAGTGCTCGCTGGGGCCGTCGACATAACAGCATGGGGCGTTCTCTTCATAGGGGCCGAGAATAAAGCCGCCCGCCTCTTCGCGCAGATAATAACCGGCGTCGGAATCACGCAGCACAGCCTGTTCGGGAAGCCCTTGGGCCTTGCGCGCCAGAATATCGGGGTGTGGGTCGGTGACAATATACTGGTGTTCAACCGGAATAACGGGGATATCCAGACCCACCATCTCACCGGTCTTGCGGGCAAAATTGCCGGTGCAGCAGACGACCTGCTCACAGTGGATATCACCCTTATCGGTTTTCACAATCCAGCTATCATCGGGCTGTTGTTCAAGATCCAGCACCGCGGTGTTGCGATAGATCTCTGCGCCGCGAGAACGCGCGCCTTTGGCCAGCGCCATCGTCAGATCAGCAGCCTGAATATAACCATCATCTGGATGCTGAATCGCACCGATAACGCCGTCGAGATTAGCCATTGGCCAAACGTCTTTGACCTGTTCCGGGGTTAAAAAATTGACCTCGACACCGACGGTCTGGGCCACTCCTGAGTAGTATTTATACTCATCCATACGATCTTGGTTTGAGGCTAAACGAATATTAGAAACCACGCTAAAACCGACATTCTGGCCGGTCTCTTTTTCCAGCTCGTGATAAAAGTCCACAGAGTACTGATGCAGCTTGCCCACCGAATAGCTCATATTGAACAGCGGTAACAGGCCGGCAGCATGCCAAGTGGAGCCAGAGGTCAGCTCCTTGCGCTCGATCAGCACCACATCGGTCCAGCCTTTTTTGGCTAGATGATAAAGCGTGCTGACACCCACAACACCACCGCCAACCACCACTACTTTTGCACTTGTTTTCATACCCGTCTCTTCACAGTAGTTTTTTATTATTTCTGCAGTTTAACCCTCAATAGTGGCCCGCCACGGCGCAAATACGACTGCTATATGCCTTCCAGCGCCACGGACTCAAATCCTTGCTGCGCTTGACCTAGAGTCGTTTTTAGAACAGCATAAGCCGGTCTCAGAAAGCCAGAGTCACGGCGGTTTAAGGAAGATAGCCCCTCAAGTAACCAAGCCGGTGAGAGACAGTCTTACCCGCTAGAGTTATTACGATAATAAACGGAGCAAGACCTCTATGAGTGATATCGAAATAGCCCGCAGTGCCAACAGCCAACCGATCTCTGAAATTGCTGCAAAGCTGAATATTCCCGATGCGGCATTGATCCCCTACGGCAGAACTAAAGCCAAAATATGCCCTGAGCATATTGCCTCGCTAAACGATAAGCCCGACGGCAAGTTGATTTTGGTCACCGCGATTACCCCGACACCTGCAGGGGAAGGTAAAACCACCACCTCGGTAGGCCTTGCCGACGGCCTTAACCGTATCGGCAAAAAGGCACTGGTATGCCTGCGCGAACCCAGCCTCGGCCCCTGCTTTGGCATGAAGGGTGGCGCCGCCGGCGGCGGCTATGCTCAGGTTGTACCTATGGAAGATATCAACCTGCACTTTACCGGCGACTTTCACGCCATTGGCGCGGCACATAACTTGCTCTCCGCGTTGATCGACAATCATATTCACTGGGGCAACAGTCTCGAAATCGATACCCGCCGCATTGTCTGGAAGCGCGTCGCTGACATGAATGACCGCGCCCTGCGCAGCATCAACTGTGGACTGGGTGGCCCTGGCAATGGCTTCACCCGCCAAGACGGCTACGACATTACCGTGGCATCGGAGGTGATGGCGATCTTCTGCCTAGCCACTGACTTGGACGACCTTAAAGCGCGCCTGAATAAAATCGTTGTCGCCTACACCCGCGACCACAAGCCAGTTCATGCAAGTGAAATCCTCGGCACCGGTGCAATGACTGTGCTGCTAAAAGATGCTCTGGCGCCCAACTTGGTCCAGACCTTAGAAAATAACCCAGCGATTATCCACGGCGGCCCCTTCGCCAATATCGCCCATGGCTGCAACTCGGTTATCGCCACCAAAGCAGGCCTCAAGATGGCCGATTATGTGGTCACTGAAGCGGGCTTTGGTGCTGATTTAGGCGCTGAGAAATTCTTTGATATTAAATGCCGCGCTGCGGGCCTGCATCCGGATGCCGCCGTAATCGTCGCCACTACTCGCGCATTAAAAATGCATGGTGGTGTGAGCAGAGAAGACCTCGATAAAGAAGATCTCTCGGCTCTTGAAGATGGCTGCTGTAATCTGGTTCGTCATATTGAAAATGTGAAAGCCTTTGGCGTTCCAGTGGTGGTTGGCATCAACCGTTTTACCTCAGATACTGACGCTGAAATTGCTCTGATCAAAAAAATCTCACTGGCCAATGGTGTTAACGCGATCGACTGTACCCACTGGGCCGATGGTGGTGCTGGCACCGAAGAGTTGGCCCATGAGGTAATTGAAATGGTGGACTCGGGACATGCTAACTTTGCCCCACTATATCCTGACGATATGCCGATTTGGGATAAGATAAAAACCGTTGCCACTAGACTTTATCGGGCTGACGACATTATTGCCGACCAGAAAATACGCGATCAGATTCACAAGTTGCAAGATGGCGGCTATGGTCATTTTCCGGTGTGCATCGCCAAAACTCAGTACAGCTTTTCAACCGACCCGACCCTCAAGGGTGCTCCCTCTGACCATGTTTTAGCGATTCGTGAGGTGAGGTTATCTGCGGGTGCAGGCTTTATTGTGGTGGTCTGCGGGGACATTATGACAATGCCTGGTTTACCTCGGGTGCCTGCGGCCAATAGCATTGATATGAATGAGCAAGGTGAGGTTGTTGGGTTATTTTAGCTAGGCAATCTGTGAAAATCGGGTCGGGACCACATGTTGTGTCCCGACAGTTTTGAGCACTTGGGGATATTGATATCTCTCCTGTAGGTTCGAAATGACACTGTGCTTTAATCGATAAAAGAGTACTTTAGTCGATTACAACCCCAAGGACTGTCATCTCGAACGCAGGTGAGAGATCTCTTGTATGGGTCTACTGGAATAGAGGCAGCAGAGTGCGACCAGGAGCCTCGACAAAAGAGCTTCATTTAGCCCACCCTTGGCCAACCACAAATTATTTGGGCAATACAATAAGTCCCTCATTAGGGTTCATCACACCCACCACCACATCGGCATAAACCTCAGCAAAAGCCCCAAAATCTGCCACCGTCTCTACCGTCATCCAACCCGCACTCTGCTGCATCCGCGCCATCGTAAAAACCCCGGCCTGCTGGTTAAATCCATCCTGACCCCAATCACCCACGCGCTTTTGAACATGGGCAGGAGCAAAGAAAAAATGACTGCGCTGACGATTGATTTTGGCCGCCAATGGATCATTGTCACTGAGGGTTTCCCAGTGGGTCATACCGACACTGATACAGCTCAAAAGGTTGTCGCCCAGCGCTTCATGTATGGCACCTAACACCGCGCGATTGCCAGCCATATCAACCATAACGGTAGCTTTACTGGCATCAATATTGTCTAACTGGTCGTAGCAAATAATCTCGTCGTAACAACCCAGAGAGGCGACAAAGTCATGATTTGTTCTCGAGGTAAGCGCAATAATTGTAGGGCTGTTTTTATCATCGGCTAAACCCTGAGCAAGACCTATAGCGGTTTTACTTGAGGCACTCAAAATAAGCACCTGCGAGGCTCCGTGATATGCCTCAGACTGCAAGGCATCGCAGAGACAAAAGGACGTGACATGCAGAGGATTTAACAGGGCGCGAACATTGTCGCTGGAGCGGTCATAGTTGGCTTCGCCTGACATCAGCAGATAGTTGTTGTACACCGCCGGCAGTTCTGCCCGATGTGCAACACCGTCCCTAAAGCGTTGCGGTGAGACGTTGATTGGCGACATTACAAGAAAGTCAGCCGGAGGAAAATAGCCATAGATTCGTTCACCTATAGAGAGCCCATCAACCTTAGACGCAGTAATTTCGGCAAACCCCCAGACCGGCAGACAACCCCAGTCGCCACTTTCATTGGCTGTTGCGGGGAAGAACGCCCAATAGCCAATGGTATCCCCAGCGGCGCCATAGGTGACATTGTTGGCGGTAAAGGCAAAGCGCTCAATGTCCACCAGAATGTCACCGGTTTTTAGATCCGCGAGGGCTTGAACCTTATCCGTCTCAACTAGGCGTGATTGGGTTAGGTCTTTTTTATAGGTTTGAAATTCACTCATGCTTTAGCACCTGCAGATAGCTCTACGTTAAATTGTTGTAACCTGTTAATCGCCGGCATTGCGTTATTTTGAATCCGCTGCAAAATCGCCATTTTTTGCTGATCGGCTTTGTCAGCACTACTGATTAGTTTGCTAAAACCATCCAGTCGATTCTCGCGCACCCAAAGGCGCAGGGTCTTATCCAGAGACCAATTAAATTGGTTCATCATCATCGCTAAAGTCATAGGAATAAAATCCACAGCATGGTTTGGCGGTGGCACTAGAGCGCAGAGGCGGTTCTTGTCGGCGTCACTGTCATAGTTAACCTCAACATAGGCTGCCATTGATGCGCTAAAGGCTGGCTGGTAGGCGCGAATCATTTGCGGCGTAATACAGTCGCCATCGAATACTGGGCGCGGCGCTTTGTGAGTAAACGACCGTTCGAGACTTGCAGAGCAATCAACATGGATATGCGCTGGCGTGGTTGGAATTTCACCCTTAGCTAAAACAATACGGTCTTTTTCAATGGCACTTACTTGGCCCATGCGGACAATATTTTTAATCCGCTGCAACTGTTCAATCTCAGGTTTACTGATGGTGGCGGCATGAAACATCGTCGGCCGCACGGCTTTATCCAAACGCAGGAAATAGCCACCCTCTTCAAGGCGATCAAACATATCTTCAATAGAGCTGGCATTGCCGATTGCTTCATACTGCGCCGCTATAGACCCCACAGATTTATGGAAGAAAGCCTGAGTTGGCTGGGTATTGGCGCGATCGAGCAGCCAGGCATCACGAGATCGGATCCAGGTGATAGCGTCCGGATTTACGCCCTGGGCAAGCAGCCATAAACAGGCATCTATACTCGTCTTACCGCCGCCAATGACTACATAGCCAGCAGGCTTTTCGGTAATCTTGGGTAAATCGTTGAGCGGCATAAATTGCGCCTCAGCCGCTATGGTGAAGTTCGGTGTGTGGGTAGAGGGTACTGCAATGGCCAAGAAGGTCGCGTCGACTAATTTCGCGTAGTCTACGCTGTGCTTTTCACCGGTCAGCTTAGAGCTGAACTGACCATCGCCTTCATATTCACACATGGGAAAGTATTGCACTCTGCCGCTGGCTAAAAACCGCTGACGCATCACGTCATCGAAGTAGGCACAGATTTCATCACCGGTGGCAAGGTCACCCATGCCTTTATTCAAACCAATCTGATCTGTCTCTCCGCGGCTTAGCTCCTTTGAGCTAACGCCAAAAAATGATGAGGGTTGATGCAGGGTGACAAAGGGATAGGCCATATTCCAGTGACCGCCGGGCTTAGCATAGCGATCGACAATAATGATATTGGCGTCGGTCTCGGTAAACAGCGTATCCGCAAAGGCCATCCCGACAAGACCGCTGCCAATAATAAGATAATCTGTCTTTAGTGATTTTCCCACTCTATACTCCCTTATTATTATTTTTTAAGTCACAAGCAGCGCACTAAATGCGCCTTGCCCGCTAGGCTTTGATGGTATCCTCTGGTTATTAATTTACCAATAGACTCGCGGTTAAGATACAGCTTAAATCAGCATTAGTAATATTATTATCCGATCTAGAGAGATAACTATGCGCTACACACTTTTTTCCACGCCGCTACTCACCCCAGCACTGCGAGTACTGTCTAAAATTATGCTAAAAATAATTCGCTGGCGGGTCGATGGCTCGTTGCCAATCGATCAGAAAAAGTATGTGCTTATAGTTGCACCCCACACCTCGAACTGGGATTTTTTCCTCTTTGTGCTGGCGGTCTCCGTGCTGCGGCTGCAGCCCAGCGTGTTGATTAAAGATACGATATTTATCGGACCCCTGGGTTGGTTTTTGCGCTACTGCGGTGGCGTTCCAGTTAATCGTAGGCAGGCTGGGTCGCTGGTAACTTATATATCGGGTATCTATGCAGAGCATGAGGAGTTCGTGTTAATTATTACGCCGGAGGGTACACGAAGCCCCAATGCGAATTGGAAGCGTGGATTTCACCATGTAGCTCGGGCGGCAGAGGTGCCGATTTTGGTGGTCTATGTGGACAGTGCTGTGCGGACTATTGGTATTGAGGGATTGATGGAGCCCAGTGACGATATTGAGGCGGATATGCAACAGCTGAAGACTTTCTTTGATGGCAAAAAAGGGCTGAAGCCGGGGAATTATGCGTCTTAGGCGTTGGGGCCAGACCAACGAACATTGCCATCTCAACCGCTCAAGTTTGTCATCCCGACAGAGCCCAGCGACCAGGGACCAGAGATCTCTCAATACCAAAGCAGATTTCTCACATAGGTTCGAGGAGGCAGGCACCCAACTTTGTCATCCTGAGCGAAGCCGAAGGATCTCCTGCCCTATTGCACCCAACCCCTCAATTCCCAGTGAGGCAAAGACACTGCTGCCAGTTGACTGATATCCTTCACATTTGTTCGAAATGACAGGCTTGGCCACCAGACTAAAACGGAAAACCCTGCACATTCAGTTTGGCTGTATAGATCCCCGCGCTTAAACAGGCAGCATCACCACACTGACGCAGATTTTCTCTATCCATAGGATCAGTCCGCTAAGTCAACACTGGCCAGTGAAATTGCCAAAGGTTCTGGATTGCTCTCTATCGACGCGGACTCCTTTCATAGTGACGAAGCGATTGCGCAGATGTCGCAGGGCATCCCCCTAAGCGATGCCCAGAGAGCACCCTGGGTAGAGCGTATCCACAGCCAGCTTTGTCAGCATCAGTCAGCAAATAAGAGCTCTGCCCTCGCCTACTCCGGATTAAAGCAGCACCACAGGGAAGTCATATTTAGTGCTTATGAGAATACTGCTGGAGTCTTATTAAGTGCCGACCAAAAGTTGATAACTGGGCGTTTAGCCCAGCGCACTGATCATTTCATGTCTCCGCATTTACGCAGCAGTCAAATTGCCGAGATGGATCCCTTTGGCACTGAAATACAGCTGTTAAGGCTCGATACTGCGGATAGCGTAGAACAGCTATTGGTACAATTTGACCAGTTTATGTCCTTATTAAAATAATCGTCCGTTAAGCACTTCACCCTTTGTGAAAGGGTTATTTACCGCAGCTATAGATCTCAGAATGACTCAGGAAAGAGCACAGACAAATAGAATATTCACTAAATCAATCGTATTTTCTTTAGCCAGCGTATCCGCTTCAGCGTAAAAAATTATAACAGGAGTGAGTTTTGGACATTATTATTGCATCTATCGCCTTTTTCAGCATAACCGCCTTTGTCTACTTTAGAGTCGGATATGCGAATATCACCAATAGCTATAGACTCTGGTTTCAAGATGGCTATTGGGTGAACTACAACATAGTAGAAGCTGGGGCCTGGCTTGCCAAAGCCGCTGTTATCTTGCCCGGGCTTATTTGGCAAAAAGAAATCTGGCAATTACATGTGATTACACTGTTTACTTCCGGCCTATTGATTTGGGTGTCGGAGCGTAAATTGCTGCCTACCATGGTGGCCTTTAACACTCTCTGGATTGGGTTATCGTCGGTAGTCATTGTGCGCAATCTTATTTAAAGCGGTGGATTTAGGATAGATGGCCGCTCAAAAGCCTGGGGCGTGCTCCCTTTCATCTTGACCCAGTGTAGCGACCAGGATACTCGGTGGCGGTGTTCGAATTCTACGCCCAGAGCCATAGACGATTTATCACATTAGCTCTAGTTAAATAAAAAAGCAGAGACCGTCATGGCCGACAAGAATGCTATAGCTGCACCCTTCTCGATGTCGCTCCATTGGCTCATTGGTTTAAAACGTTAGCGATCTTCTCGCCACTTCTGCCCACGACATAACTGCCTAGAGCTATTTGAAGTAGTTACCACACCTCATCTCTTTAGGGACTTGCGAACCGCCTAGAGGTATCGCCAACAACCAGCGTCAGAAACCGAAGCATGGTGATCGGCCTCCAACTCGCCGCAAGCCAGTTTCCGCTGTTCGCCTATGCGGTGACTATTACCTGTTGCACCTTGATCATTCGCTTTGCGTAATCAAAACCTTCGCATGGCTGCCGCCTGCATTCAACAGTGTAGTATTATGAACCTATGGTCTTGCCCACTCCCCACGCGTACTTTTTTTACGTGTATTTTATCAAAAAGTTAGCTCCACGATGATAATGTCGCTGTAGCTGCCCGCATG
>CAXAFJ010000016.1:0-35599 GCA_963968025.1 uncultured Pseudomonadales bacterium
ATCAGTATGTATAGAAATAATAGGCTAAGTCTGGCTGTTTCGATTGCCATGGGTGTTTCATTTGCTGGTATAGCAAGTGCAGAACTCGAAGAAGTTATCGTTACTGCAACAAAGCGTGCAGAGAATATGCAAGATGTGGCAGTTGCCATTTCCGCTTTGGGTGGCGATGCACTTAAAGAACTAAACGTGCAAACTTTCGATCAGTATGTTGAATATCTGCCGAATGTTGTCAATGCGGGTATTGGCCCCGGTCAGAAAGAAATTTACATTCGTGGCTCTGCATCCGAGCAGGGTTCAGTAACGGTTTCATCAGCTCAGGGTTCTGCTCCAGGCGTTGCACTCTACCTCGACGAGATGCCGGTTTCATTTGGTGCTCGTAACCTCGATTTATACGCCGCTGATCTTCAGCGTGTAGAAGTACTGGCTGGCCCTCAGGGTACGTTGTTCGGTGCTAGCTCGCAGTCGGGTACAGTTCGAATGATCACTAACAAGCCGGTTATCGGTGAGTTTGAAGGTCGCATCGATCTCGGTATCAGCACTACTGCTGGCGGTTCAGACAGCAACAAAATGGAAGCCATGATTAACTTGCCAATTAGCGAGAACGTCGCTCTTAGAATGGTTAGCTACAGCGATCGCCAAGGTGGTTGGATTGATAACGTACCCGCTAGCTTTACGCCAAACGGTGAAGTGATCGATCGCAACGCCCTGGGTTATGGTCCTTCCTTCGGTGATTTCCCGTTGACCACTAAGAAAACTGCTTACAACACTGATTTGGTTCAAGAAGATTGGAATGAAGCGACTTACAACGGCTATCGCATCGGTCTAGCTGCCGACATCAATGAAGATTGGAGTGTTTTGGTTCAGCATGCTTCACAAGAACTTGATGTTGAAGGTTCTTTCCTTGTCGATCCTCGTTTGGGTGATGACAAGTCAGCGAAGTTTTCTCCTGAGCGCAACCAAGATGACTTTGGTTTGACTACTTGGACCCTTGAAGGTCGTGTATCAAACTTGGATCTGGTTTACACCGGTGGTTATTTAGATCGTGAAGTTGATGCGATTGTCGATTACACGCACTACAACAACGGTGGTGGCTACATTACGTATTATATGTGTAGTGGTAACGTTTATGCGACTGATAAGGCTACTGAGAAAAATAGCTGTTTTGATCCGACTAAACAGTACCTCGATAGCAGCGACAACCAGCGTACTACCCACGAATTCCGTATAAGCACTGACGCAGACAACCGCCTCAGATTGCTCGGCGGCGTTTACTTTAACGATGTTGATACTAAAACTATCGGTGAGTTCCAGTACTTTGGTGCCGGCGATACTTTCAGTGAGTTTAATCAGATCTATTACAACAACCCTGATTACCCAGCCTACCAGCTTGGCAATGTCACTGTAGATACTGCTGGTACTAACGCAGGTTCTGAACCTCGTGGACCCGGCACGGTTTTCTATAACGACTTTACTCGTACAGAAGAAGAAATCGCGTTTTTTGGTGAGATTTCCTTTGATTTCACTGACAAGTTAACCGGTTCGATCAGTGCTCGTAAGTATGAGCTTGATACCGCGTTACAGGGTGCATCAAACTTCTCCTTCGGCTGTCGTTACAACGGTGCTGGTTTAGCGGATCCCTCCACTGGAACCTCTGCCGATCAGACTGTTGATCGCTGTACCAGTGAGAAGTTTAGTAATGATGTTACTGCGCGTCTGGAAACCTTGGGCGGCTATGGCGCTGGTGCAATGGATGCCGCCGCTGATACTGCCTTCTTAGCGAACACAAGCCCTTCAGGTGAGAAAGACATGTTCCGTGGTGGTGGTAGCAATGCTGCAACTCTCGCGGCGATTAAGAGTGGCAAGTTAGACATTAGCGACCTTAATTCTGATGGCTCTACTACTGAGAAAGACACTATCATCAAAGTCTCGGTGAACTATCACCTGACTGACGATATCATGCTCTTTGGTGTTTACTCTGAAGGTTACCGTCCAGCCACACAGAACCGAAATGCTGGCCGTTTGTCATCAAATCAGTCTGGTGTCTATAACGGTTATGTAGTTCCTGCTGTAGCGGTTACTGATACGCTGGAGAATATCGAATTTGGTATGAAAGGTACCTTCTTAGATAACACTCTGCGCTTCAACGCAACTTACTACCAGGCCGATATCGAAAACCTTCAGGTTTCTCGTTTCGATCCATCCAATGTTGCGTTCTTAGTCTTTATGGAGAACGTTGGTGATGCAGAGTCTTCAGGTTTAGACGCTGACTTCGAATGGGCTGCTTCCGATCAGTTGACTATCACAGGCGCGTTCAGCTTTTTGAACACTGAGATTACTCGAGTGAACGAACAGCTTCAGGGTATTTCAGTTCCAGTAGGCGCTGATCTGCCATTGTCTTCGGACTTCTCTGGTAACGTTCGTGCTCGCTACGACTTTAGAATGGACAGTATTGGCGCCGACGCATTTGTCGCTGCTTCTATGACCTACCGTGGTGAGACGCTTGCAGGTATCGTGGGTAGTGCGGCATTTATGGACGATACTGGTTTGTTGGCCTACGGCGCAGCATCTGGCATCGAGCTGAACAATGAAGGCGGTAACTTCGGTTCAGCTGCGGATTCAACTGGTGCGATTCCGTTGAACACCCGATTTGTCAATGAAGCGACTACTACTTTGAACGCTAGCATGGGTATTTCCAAAGACAGCTGGAACGCCGAAGTCTTTGTTAATAACATTACTAGTGAAGAGGGTGCCATGGCTCAGACAGCAGGTAAGTTCTCTGCCGAGCAAAGTGTAATGCGCCCACGTACTATGGGTCTGCGCTTCTCGTACAACTTTCAATAAGCAATAGCAATTGTTAGACTCTAAAGGGCGAACTTCGGTTCGCCCTTTTTTTAATCCCGAGAAAATACTATGACTCAAGCAATACCAAAAGCAGCTGTGGATATAGATCAGGCACAGAGATTACTGGGAGCAGGAAAGCTTGAGCAAGCGCAAACGCTTATTGATAATGTTCTTGCGGAGAGTCCGAGTAATGCTGATGCTCTCTATACTTTTGCCGTGATTCAGCGACTTAAAAAGCAGCATCTAGAAGCGTTGAAAACCTTAGACCAAGTATTGCAACAACAACCCAATTTAGCGCGAGCCTATCAGGAGCGCGCCCTTAACGAACTGTCGTTAAATAATCCTATGCCCGCGGGCAAGGCTCTAGAGGCCGCAGTAGCACTAGATCCATCTCTATTAAAAAGCTGGTCACTGCTAGTGCCCCTGTATAAAGCCAGCGGCAGTAGCAAAGCACGACTGGCCCAAGAGCAGGTCGACTTTTTAAATACTCTACCCAAGGAGCTTTTAGCGGCGATTAGTTACCTGTCGGCTGATCGTTTACTGGATGCAGAGCGAGTTTGCAGAGCCTTTTTAAAGGACAATAAAACTCATGTTGAGGGGATGCGTCTATTAGCAGAAATTGCCACGCGCAATAATATTCTTGAAGACGCTGAATTCTTACTCGAAAGCGTTATCGCCTTTGAACCCAATCATCTCGATGGCAATATTCAATACGCCCATATATTGTTGCGTCGACAGCGCTTCCACCGGGCCTATGATCAGGCTAAAAAAGTATTTGATAACTACCCCCAGGTTAGGGATCGAACCCAGCAGGTTTATGCTTCCGCCTGTTTTGGTGTGGGAAGAAATGAAGAGGCGATCAAACAGTACCTGGAAATGATCGAAGCAACGCCCACTAATGCGCAGTTATTTGTCTCTCTGGGTCATATTCACAATACCCAGGGTGATCGAGATCTTGCTGCAGAGGCTTTCAAGCAAGCCTACAGTCTCAATCCCAACTTTGGTGATGCCTACTGGAGTTTGGCCAATACTAAATCCTATAAGTTTGATGATCAGCAGATCAGTGCTATGCAAGCCTCTGAAGCCAGCGCCGAGATTGAAGCGCTGGATCAGGTTCAGGTTAACTTCGCCCTGGGTAAGGCCTTTGAAGACCGTCGCGATTACCAGCAGGCATTTCATCATTACGCCAAGGGCAACGCCCTAAAGAAACCCACCACCTTTTATTCCGCCGGGCAGTTACAGCGCCGCATTGATTCGCAAATAGCGGTCTGTACCAGTGAATTTTTAGAGTCTAAAAAAGGCTTGGGCAATAGTTCAGCCGATCCAATATTTATCGTTGGTTTACCGCGCTCAGGGTCGACCCTGTTGGAACAAATTCTGGCCTCCCACTCACAGGTGGACGGCACCATGGAGCTGCACAATATCTTGGATTTGGCCAAGCGTCTGCGTGGGCGAGACAATGACAATGATGAAAATCCACGCTATCCACAGATCATAACTGAGATAGATGACAGCTATTTTGAGCGTTTCGGCGATCAGTTTATGCAAGACACTCAGGTTTACCGCGAGTCGGCACCGTTCTTTACTGACAAAATGCCGAATAATTTTTTCCATGTTGGCTTGATTAAGCTGATATTGCCCAATGCCAAGGTGATCGATGCCCGCCGTCATCCCATAGCTTGCTGTTTTAGTGGCTTTAAACAGCTGTTTGGCGAAGGCCAAGAATTTTCTTATGGTCTAGCCGATATAGGTAATTACTATCGTCAGTACGTCAGTCTGATGGATCACTGGGATCAGGTATTACCGGATTTTGTGTTGCGTGTGCAACATGAAGATGTGGTCGAGGACTTGGAAACCCAAGTGCATCGCATTCTCGATTTTTGTGGTCTGCCATTCGAAGAAGCCTGTCTGGATTTCCATAAAACCGAACGCAGTGTGCGTACCCCTAGTGCCGAACAGGTTCGCCAGCCAATTTATAAAACTGGCTTGGATCAATGGCGCAACTTTGAAGAGCATCTGCAACCCTTAGTCGAGGCCCTGGGGCCCGACGTACTAAAACGTTACCCGGTTAATTAAATATGATCGTTTCTCACGCCAAGCAATTTATCTTTTTCGCTGTGCCTAAAACCGGAACCCATGCAGTTCGAGAGTTATTCAGCAGCCATAAAGGGCCAGATGATTGGGAGCAGCAAATCTTATTCGGCGAGCAGATTTCGCCGATTCCAGAGATAGCAAAAATTCAGCACGGCCATATTAGCGTCCAACAGATAGCGTCCCATCTCGAGAAGGCGGTGTGGGAAAACTATTTTAAATTCGCCATTGTCAGAAATCCCTTTGATCGTTTTATCTCTATCTGCTTCTTTTTGAACCGCCAAAATCCCAAATTTACTGAAACGCCGCTGCAGTGGATGAAGTCTGCGATTGTCGTGCCGCGCTTTCGCCGGAGAGTACTAGTTGCGCCCCAGTATCTGCAGTTAATTGATGAGCAGGGTAATATAGCCATGGACTATGTGGGTCGTTACGAGCAGTTACAGGATTCAGTGGATGAGATCTGTGGCAAGTTGCAGATTGAATCGACGCCACTGATAAAGAAAAACAGCTCAGAGCACCAGCAGTATCGCGAGTATTACGATGACGAGCTTAGGTCGATGGTCGGAAAATTCTATAAAGAAGATTTAAACCGGTTTGGCTATTCGTTTTAGTACAGGTCGTTCTAGTGCAGGTCGCACTGGTTTAGGTCTTGTTCCTGTAGTCACCCATCTGCTCGACATTGAAGGCGGCATGTATCAAACGGCGCATTATTATTGGGTTTAGCCCCACTTGGTTACTGCCATTTACCAGTGCTCGAGGATTGGCGTCAAGCTGATGGGCAGCGCGACCTAAGAGTTCACGATACTTTATCCAACCAGCCTCTTCGTAACCATGGAGATGCCAGTTTTCACGCCAGTCTTTGGCCAGATCCAGTAGGAGGTATTTATATCTCTTGGCCAGCTGTGGATCATTTTCTGGATTGCTTTCAATATCCGCAATTAGCTCATTGGCAATGGCCTCTAATTCCCCAGGCGCCATAACTGGTGCAATATTGAAACGCTCGGTGGCAATGTTGGTTGGCTGGCCCGGCTGGTAACTGTGGGAGTGCATTTTAGCCTGTAGTTGCGGGCTATTACCTTCCACACCATAGGGCTCCATGTCGCGCACCGTCTGCCAAAAACGCGAAGACCCCGAGGTATCTATAACCAGATGAACTCGATCTTGGTCACTGGTATTGATCACCTTATGACGTCGCCAGGAGTCAAAAATCCAGCACTCTCCAGCACGCATATGAATGGCTTGATCTCCACAGTGAAACATCACCTGTGGATTGCTGATTATGGGGATATGGATTCTTACTCTGCTATACCAGTGGTAATTAAAATCCACATGTTCGCTAACCTGTGCCCCGGCATTTAAACGCATCAGCCTTGAGCGGGCCAAGACCTCGCCAAAACTGCCCATCACCTGCTGTAAATAGTCGCAGCTGAGTAAAGCAGGGGTTGCCGCCATAGGTCCATCAAAATCATTGTTGCGCTGGCCATTCAGAGAGATCAGGGGAATAGCTAAATTACCGACTAGTTTAGATGGGTGTTCCATCCAATCCGGATCGGAAAACTTAGCAATCTCGCGCTGCAATTGCAGTGCATCAAATTGATAGGGGAGTCTGACAAAGGGCTGAGCAAGTTTCATAGCTTTGGTAGGATTCCCGTTATTATTTTTTGGTCGACATTAATTTATGCGTCACTTTTAATGGTATTGAGTATATGCTGCGACCTTTAAGGGCGCAATTGCAGTGTTAAAAGCGGCTTGCAAATAATCCAAAAAGGGGGAGTGATTTATGTCAGAAATCAATATGACTGAAAGAGAAATTCAGCAGTTGGTCGAAAAATGTCTGGTAGCCAATGGCTGTAACGCAGACAACGCCGAAGCCTTGGGCCGCACCATCGCCTCAGCCGAGCGCGATGGCAGTGCCAGCCACGGTTTATTTCGCATGCCCGGCTACATAGCCTCCCTGCGCAGCGGCAAGGTCAACGGCCATGCAAAGCCAACCATTACTCGCCTCTCTCCGTCAGTGGTCAAGGTCGACGGTGATCATGGTTATGCGCCACTGGCTCTGGAAAAAGGCCGTGAAGCCTTAATCGAAGCTGCTCGCGAGAATGGTATCGCCGCCATGGCCCTGGTCAATGTGCATCACTTTGCCTCCCTGTGGATTGAAGTGGAGCCGATTGCCGAGGCCGGGTTAGTGGCTATGGCTTTTACAACCTACAAGCCGGCTGTGGTTCCCGCTGGGGCCAAAGAACCCTTGTTCGGCACCAACCCTATGTGCTTTGGCTGGCCCCGTGGAGACAAGCCACCATTGGTGTTTGATCAGGCTTCTGCGTCCATGGCCCGTGGCGAAGTGATGATCGCCGCTCGCGACGGACATCCTGTGCCCATGGGTACAGGTGTTGATGCCGAGGGTAATCAGACCACAGATGCACAGAAGATTATCGATGGCGGCGCACTGCTGCCCTTTGGTGGTCATAAGGGGTCGACCATTGCCCTGATGATTGAGCTGTTGGTGGCGGGTCTGACTGGGATGGACTTTAGCTATGAAGCGCAGAAGAATGACAATAATGATGGCGGGCCGCCGAATGGTGGCGAGTTTATGCTCGCTATAGACCCCAATCGTTTTGGTGATGCCGAGGGTTGGCTAAACCACTCCGAGGAGTTTTTAGAGCGCCTGACAGGGATGGAGGGAGCGCATATACCGGGTAATCGCCGATATGCCAATCGTGCGAAAAGTGCTGCGGAAGGCATTACAGTGAGTGCTAAAACCCATGCCAGCTGTATTGAATTTATTAATACTGCCGGCTAGTTAAAGATCTTGTTTTAAAAGTCTTGCTTTAAAGAATAGTCAAACCGTACTTCTCCACCTGCTGAGGCGTCTCGCGAATAATGGTTTCGATCATTGCCTCGGCGGCTGGGGAAGGCGCCCAGTCTTTGCGCGTAATCAGATAGATTTCACTGGTCTCTGTTGGTGTTAGTGGTCGTGACACCAAATCATCGGCGGTCTTGGGTATCGCCAGAGAGGGCAGTACGGATACACCCAGATTAGATCTAAGCATTGCCAGCAGGGTGGTGATATTGGGGAAATTAAATTTCGATTCCCCTAGATCTTGGCGGGGGCGCAGTGCTTTGGTTACGCCAGTGTCGAGAAAGCTTGCCTTATTTAGCTGATCCCAGCCAATCACTCCAGTACCTAGAGCTAGGGGATGATCTCGGTGACAGATTAATTCAAGCTGGTCAGCAAATAATGGCGTGAACTCCAGTATCTTATTGGGATTCCACATGCTGCCTATACCAAAGTCCACCTCATTGCGCTCCACACGACCCTGTACACCGCGGGAACTATCATCGTCTAGATGGAGCTTAATGCCGGGGAATTCCGTGGCGAAGGTTTTGATAATATCCGGCAGTAGGTTGGTGGCGACTGAGGGCACCGCCGCCATGCTCACATGACCGCTGCGACCTTCGGCGGTGGCTCTTAAATCATAGATTGCGCTGTCAAATTCGCGCACTAGACGCTCGGCGATAGGCAGGAAATTTTCACCCTCGGCGGTGGTGCTGACATTGCGTGTGGTACGTTGCAGAAGCTTTAGGCCGACAAACTCTTCGAGCTGTTTTACTGCTAAGGTGATAGCCGGTTGGGTGCGGGAGAGTTTTTCTGCGGCACGGTTAAAGCTGCCTTCATTGGCTACCGCTATAAAGCTGCGCAGGTGTCTGAGACTAACGTTTAAGTGATTGATGTGAGTACCTTTAGTGTTATTTTCATTATATTCTGTCCTCCTGAGCGAAGCCGAAGGATCTCCTGCGTGTGGCACCTGACAGTGCCAAGTGCAGGTTTACTGCCTGCTGGTTGAGATCCCTCCACTGCGGTCGGGATGACAGACTTTGGCGGTCACGATGACAAACTCTGCCGGTCGGGGTGACACTCCACACCCTGTCATCCTGAGCGAAGCCGAAGGATCTCCTGCAGCTTTGCAGTTAATTTTTAGAACAATAACAATAAATTAATTTAACTTATATATCTATAGTATATTTTAATTAGATTTATAGCTAAACAAGTATAAGATTAGCCAGCCGCAAGGCGCTAATCGTGTATAAACAAGGGGAGTCAGTATGAGTCACGAAGTGTTTCAGAACTATATTAATGGCCAGTGGGTTGGTAGCTCAGCAGTAATCGAAAACATTAACCCATCAGACACCAGTGATTTAGTGGGACATTACGCCAAAGCGTCCCCGGAAGACTGTCTTACAGCCATAGCCGCAGCCAATGCCGCCTTTGCTGACTGGTCCCAGAGTGGTTTAGAACAGCGTAAACAGGTACTGGATTTTATCGGCGCAGAGCTGATTGCTCGCAGCGCTGAAATCGGCGAGATTCTCGCCCGTGAAGAGGGCAAAACCCGCGCTGAAGGCGTCGGTGAAGTCTATCGCTCCGGTCAATTCTTTCAATACTACGGTGCCGAAGCCCTGCGCATGATGGGCGAAAATACCCAGTCAGTGCGCCCCGGTGTGGATGTAGAAGTGCATCGTGAAGCCCTAGGTGTTATCGGTATTGTCACCCCTTGGAATTTCCCCATGGCCGTGGCGGCATGGAAAGTTGCTCCGGCCCTGGCCTATGGCAATGCTGTCGTGCTCAAGCCTGCCGAGCTGGTGCCCGCCAGCGCCTGGATGCTGGCAGAGATTATCAGCCGCAGTGGGTTGCCCGCTGGTGCGTTTAACTTAGTAATGGGTTCTGGCCGCGATGTCGGTGAAACCCTCTGTACCTCCTCAGATATTCAAGCCGTGACCTTCACCGGTTCGGTCGGCGTTGGCCGCCATATTGCGCGCAATGCCATAGACAATATGGCCCGTGTGCAGTTGGAGATGGGCAGCAAGAATGCGCTGGTGGTCCTGGATGACGCGGATATGGATGTGGCGGTTAACTGTGCCCTGGCCGGTGGTTATTTTGGTACCGGACAGAAGTGCACCGCCTCTTCACGCATTATTGTTCAGGCTGGCATCCATGATGCCTTCGTTGAAAAGCTTGGCGCCGCAGTCAGCAAGTTGGTGGTGGGTCATGCTCTGGGTGAAGGCTCACAGATTGGCCCAGTGGTAGATGCCCGTCAGCTGCAACAGAATCTCGATTTTATGCAGATCGCTAAAGACGAGGGCGCCGAGTTATTGGTCGGCGGTGAGCGTTTAAGCCTTGATACAGAGGGTTTCTTTATGTCTCCCGCACTGTTTGTGAATACTACCAACCAGATGCGCATTAACCGTGAAGAAGTGTTTGGCCCCATCGCCTGTGTGATCAAGGTGGATAGCTATGAGCAGGCTCTTGAAGTGTCTAACGATTCGGACTTTGGTCTCACGTCAGGCATTATTACCAACTCGCTAAAATATGCCGGCCACTTTAAGCGTCACTCTCAATCCGGCTGTGTGATGGTCAATCTGCCAACCGCCGGCACTGATTATCACGTGCCCTTTGGCGGTCGCAAGAACTCAAGTTATGGCCCGCGAGAGCAGGGCAGTTCAGCTCGCGAGTTCTACACCATCGTGAAAACCAACTACAGCAAGCCCTACTAAGCGGGAGTCACTGATGAACAACGATATGCTCATGATTGATGGCTTACAGTACGTCAATTGGAACCGCGGACTATTCGAGCAGGCCCAGCGCTCGGGTTTGCATGCTATTCATGTGACCATCGCCTATTGGGAGAATACTCGCGAGACATTGGAAAATATCGGCCATTGGAATCGCCATTTTCTCGATCACGGTGATCTGATTATGCCGGTACATCAGGCGGCCGATATCCTTGAAGCCAAGCGTCTTGGCAAAGTGGGCATTATCTTTGGTTTTCAAAATTGCTCGCCCATGGAAGACGATGTGAAAATGGTGCAGATCCTGCATCAGCTGGGGGTGCGTATTATGCAGCTCAGCTATAACAACCAGAGCCTGCTGGCCACCGGTTGTTATGAAGAGCAGGACGGCGGTATTACCCGTTTTGGCAGACAGGTGATCAGTGAGATGAACCGCGTGGGCATGATTATTGATATGTCCCACAGTGCCGAAAAATCTACTCTGGAAGCCATCGAAATCTCCGAGCGACCCATCGCCATAACCCACGCTAACCCAACATTTTTCCATGCTGCCCTGAGAAATAAATCCGATAAGGTGCTCCGTGCCATTGGCGAATCCGAGGGCATGCTGGGTTTTAGTATGTATCCCTTTCATCTCAACAATGGCTCAGATTGCACCTTGCCAGAGTTTTGCCAGATGATTATGCAAACGGCAGAAATGATCGGAATCGATCGTTTGGGTATTGGCTCGGATCTCTGTGAAAACTGGGATTACTCAGTGCTGGAATGGATGCGCAGCGGCCGCTGGACCATGGGCATCGACCATGGCGAAGGCACCGCAGCCAGTCCTTCATGGCCGCGCCAGCCAAGTTGGTTTGCCGGATCAAAGGATATGCACACCGTGGCTAAGGGTCTCGAAGATGTGGGCTTTAGTGACACCGATATCGGCAAAATAATGGGCCAGAACTGGCAGTCATTTTTTGAAAAATCATTTGTGGGCAAGGCGTAAATATGACCGATCAGATCGCCAAAAAGACTACTCCAGTAATCGATTGGCCGGTATTTATCTTGAGCGGCGGTTTCTTGATGCTGTTTGTGGCCACCGCGTTATTCGATATCGATCTGCTGTCGACAGCGGTTAACAGCGCCTTTGGTGGCGCCACCAAACTGTTTGGCGCTTACTGGCAAGTCTTAATGCTACTGACTTTTCTGCTTGCCCTGTATGTGGCGATCTCCGATTCCGGTAAGGCGCGACTGGGCAACCTCGCTGCACCGGATATCAGCACCTATAAATGGGTGGCAATTATTATGTGTACGCTACTGGCTGGTGGCGGCGTTTTCTGGGCCGCCGCGGAACCCATGGCGCACTTTATTTCCTCACCGCCGCTGTTTGGTGTTGAGTCGGCCAGTCCAGAAGCGGTCTATCCGGCTCTGGCTCAGAGTTATATGCACTGGGGCTTTTTGTCCTGGTCGATTCTCGGCAGTTTGACTGCAATTATTTTTATGTACCTGCACTACGACAAAGGCCTGCCGCTTAAGCCGCGGATTTTGCTCTATCCGGTTTTTGGTGAGCGGGTATTGCATGGCTGGTTTGGCGCTTTTATCGATGCCGCCTGCGTGGTGGCGGTTGTTTCAGGCACAGTTGGACCCATTGGCTTCTTGGGGCTTCAGGTTAGTTTTGGTCTCTCTGAGCTTTTTGGTATCAGCAATGACTACAGCACTCAGCTACTGATTATTCTCGGTCTAATAGCCATTTACACTGTCTCGGCAGTCTCTGGAGTGACTCGAGGCATTCAAATTCTGAGCTCATTTAATATTGGCTTGTCCATTTTGCTGATCAGTTTTATTTTACTCTTTGGGCCAACCGCGTTTATTTTTGACAGCTTTATCCAGTCTGTGGGCCTGCTGATTACTGAGTTTATTCCTATGGCCAGTTACCGCGCTGATACCGCTTGGGTGAATGGCTGGACGGTATTTTTTTGGGGCTGGTTTATTGGCTATGGCCCACTGATGGCAATGTTTATTGCGCGTATCTCTCGGGGTCGCACGATTCGGCAATTGATTATTACCCTGTCATTGATAGCACCACTGGTGACCTACTTTTGGTTCACCATTGTCGGCGGTACCGGCATTGCTTTTGAACTGGCCAATCCCGGGGTGATCTCTGATCCCTATGCTGCCTCCGGTATGCCAGCGGCGCTATTGGCCATCACCCAACAGCTGCCCTGGGGCTTTTTGATCTCAGTGCTGTTTTTGGTCCTGACAACGATCTTTGTAGCCACCACCGGTGACTCCATGACTTATACCGTTTCCATGGTGATGACCGGCACCGATGATCCGCCTGCGGCCCTGCGAGTGTTCTGGGGCATTATGATGGGTGTGCTGGCGGCGATTTTGATCTCAGGGGGCTCAGGCGGCGTAACGGCACTTCAGTCGTTTATTGTCGTAACGGCGGTTCCCGTGTCGCTTATATTAATGCCGTCACTTTGGAATGCGCCTAGAATAGCGAAAATAATGGCCCTGGAACAGGGTCATATAAAACAGTCTGATTAATCTATCACGTTGATAAATTAATACATAAATAGGCCAATAACGCCGTGCATAAAGACCCGCACTCACCAGCGAACTCAAGCGACGAAAGCAAGATCAAACTCTTGCCACTGCGTCCTGCCAGTCAGGTTATGCAGCTCGAACGTCTGGGTAGCTTCCATCAGTCACGACTGAGTTTTATGCGCACCTTGGTGCGGCGTATGGTGGCTGAGAACTGGCAGATAAACTCGCCCATATTCGATCTCGACGATCAGGGTTATGGCACCGTGGTCTATGAGGTCGAGGCTAAATATGGCACCTTTAGTTATGTGCTGTTTTCCCATTATTTGGATTCTGAAAATCGCAATGATCGAGTGATCGCCAATCAGTGGGACCTGACTATGGCCCTCTGTGAAGGCGCTGTCGACGCTGAGCAGCTGGAATTTTTGCGTGCCAATGTGCCGAAGCAGGAAGCCGGTCGCGTGGACTCCCGGGTGTTGGTGTTATCCCGCGCCAATCGCAGTGCTCGGACCTTTGAATATGTGGTCGATAAGCTGGCCCAGGGTCACCAGCCGGATGTGGATGTGATCGCCGAAGTGGGTTATCTCTATCGCACCACGGCTGCCTATGGCAGTGGTAAGTTGGGTATGGCGGATTGGGAGAAGGTGCGCACCAAGCACCGGGATTTTGCTCGGCCCTTTGCCGCCGAGATGTTTACTTGCTATATGTTGCGCCACTTTAGTATGCAGCAGGCGGATTATTTAGCCGCCCAGCGCGGGCCGGAAACGGCAGTGACTCTGCATCAAGATATTAAACGCTATTTGGGTATTGGCAATTCTACCGGTCTGGGTATGGCGCCGTTTTTGATTAATCATCCACTGCTGATTAACCAGTGGATCGAGATGCGGGAAACCGCCTTGGCCACGGCGGTGGTCGCCAGTGAAGTCGGTGTCGATAAAGCCACCATGGCGCGCTTGGATATGGCGACTGAACGAGTGATCCAGCATCTGGGTGAAATTATCACTGCTGATGAACGGCAAAAGAATTCCAATGTTGTGGTCCGCGAAGAACTCCAGGCCCTGCATTTATGGCTGCAAGAGCAGGCCGCCGAGTTGGCGATTACCCACTATGTGTGGGCGGATCTGATTCAGTATGCCGAGCAGCACTGGCATATAGAAACTCAGGAAGTGATCAACACCATGCTGATTGAACTCTATCCGGATCTGGTGGATGGTCTTGAAGAGCAGATGGGATCGGAAGAGTCTCAGCAGGTAACACCGGAAATGTCGGTCTCTGATCTGTTGGCGATTATTGAGGATAAATATGACTGGGCGCTGGCTATCGACTTTAGCAAGCATGAGTCCATGGGGGCATTTTGGTATCGCTCTCAGGAGAAGATGGAACCGCGTCTCGGTCAGACCAATATTGATATGGGTATGGAGAAAGAGATGCCACTGGCGGTTGGCCGCCGGGTAAGGGAATGTTACGACCTTCTTCAGCATTACAACAAAACCTGTCCCGAGCAAAACGTCGCGCATTTTATTATGCAGTGCCCCAATTACAGTGGCATAGTCGCGCGGATTCAAACCATGGCCCAGAGTCGCTACGGTGATATTCGCGAAAATTTGGTGCACAGCGATGTGCTGCCGATTTATTTGCTGCGCTGTAAGTTATCGTTTTTTGGGGTGAGCAAGTTTGACCCCCGGTCACGGCTTTGGGTGCGCAATACTATGTTCCAGGGCGCTCCCCTGATCAGCGACTTTGGCAGTGCCAATGCCGATGACTGGCAGTTTCCAGTCAAACCTGTAATCAGGCCTCTTTAAGTCGATGAAAGTCTCTAAGAATGAATTGATGGCCGCCTTAAAAAAGGCCTTTGAGGGGCTGGGTTTCCAGCCCGGGGACTATTACGATGCCGCCGATATGGTGGTCTGGTTAGAGACCCATGGTTTCGATGGTTTTGACCGCTTACAGGCGGTGCTGACTTATCTCAATACCACCGGCCCTGTGCATGCGGATCTGGTGCAGGAAGATGAGCACCATTCTATGCTCGATGGCAAAGGCACATCGATTTTACTCTGTGGCAGTGAGGCGGTAGATCTGATTAGCTCTCAGGTGATGAAGGGTTCCTGGGCCGCACTGGAGCTGACTAACTGTTACAACCGCACCTTTATTTTACAGCGTATAGTGAAAGCAGCGCGGCGCAATCTGGCTTTTATAGCCTATTGGCGGCAGTCGGATTACTGCGTCAAGGTGTCGATTGCTCCCGGTGCTGAACTGCCGGAATACCAAACCTTCACTATGACCGGTGAGTTTGATTCACAGTCTCTAAGGATTTTTTCCGGCACGGATATGGCGGTGATTGAGAGACAATTTGCCAAAGAGCTTGAGTTTGGTGTGTTTCTTGAGACCTATAGCACTGAGGAAATGCAGGCCTGCTACAGTGATTCCTTGGAGCGGGGCATAGAGATAGACGAGGCCCTGTGGCATACCCTCGATGAACTGGTGGCCAGAATACTGGTTGAGTCCACCGACAGTTCCCGTGATGGGGCTGGTGGTTCATAGCGTCCGCAGCCTAAAGAAAACTCAATAACGCGCGTTCTGCCCCTGATGAATCACCCAGCTTCTAAAAGCCTGTACATGGCGCTGAATTGGCTTGTTTGAAGGGATCGCAATAAAGAACGCCTCCTCGGTTGTAACACCGCCCTCAAAAGGTTTTATCAGCTTTCCAGACTGCAGTAAGGTCGACGCTATGGACGTGCGACTGAGCGCAATGCCATGGCCATGCACGGCCATTTCCATAGCCGTAATTAACGAGTCAAAGTGAATGCCCTGAGACGCATCGATACTGTGATGCCCCAGTTTTTTCAGCCAATGTCCCCAGCCCTCCTCATAACCGATCACATGCAGCAGTGTATGCTCTGCCAGCTTTTCGGCAGTGGCCGGAGGCGGGGTGTTTTTACTGATATGGTCAGGGCCTAAAACCTGTGGGCTACAGACAGGAATCAACTGATCCCAGGTCAAGCGATCACTGATCAGATCCGGCCACATTCCCTTGCCATAACGAATCTCTATATCGGCCTCTTTGTTCACCGAGTCCAACCAGATATTGCTGGTAAAGCGCAGATCAATATCCGGGTAATTATGTCGAAAATCTGCCAGTCGCGGTGCCAGCCAGGTATTGAAAAACACCAGATTACTTCGCACTGTTAGCGTGTGGCTACGCTCTTTGCCGAACACTTCATCGGTGACCACAGAGAGCTTTTCAATCGATTCACGGACGCCGGGAATGTAGGCTCGCGCCGCATCTGTGAGTTCTAAACCCCGGGGTAAACGGATAAATAAAGCACAGCCAAGCTGGGATTCAAGACCCTTAATCTGTTGGCTAATGGTCGCCTGAGTCATATTCAACTCGGCAGCTGCCAGTGTGAAATTGCGGTATCGGGCTGCCGCTTCGAAGGAGCGCAGCCAGTTCAGTGGGGGCAGTCTTTTCTTGATCATTTTCATTTCTCGAGGTTACCCAGTCGCACTGTCTGGGCCGTCAATCAGTGTGCCTAATTCAGCGGCGGCTGTATGCAAAATATCACTGTAGCTGAGCAATTGATCGAGACTTTTGCGCAATAGTGGCGCGTGAATAAACAGGCAGGCACAGAGCCGTCCTTCGGCGTCCAAAATCGGCACAGCACAGCCCGCCATACCGTCGACAAACTCTTCGTTATCCGTGCCGATCTTGCGGTGTCTGGTGGTCGCCAGATCCGCCTCTAGCTGCTCTACATCGACAATCGTATTGCGTGCATATTGACGCAGGGGCAGGTGACTAATGATCTTCTGTCGACGTTGTTTAGGCAGCGAGCTGAGATAGAGTTTGCCGCTGGCAGTACACCAGGCCGGTGTATGGCTGCCCACGGGCAAGTTCAGCTGCAGCGGCCAGTCCGACTGCACGCGATCGTAATAAATCATTTCACTGCCACTGGCGATGGCAATACCACAGGTCTCGCCAGTCTGTTCGGTGAGCTGCTGCAGAATCGCCCGGCGCGCAGCGCTAAAACGCTGGCTGTGCAGCACACCCCAGGCGACACCGTGCAAACGCAGTCCCGGGACAATCAGCCCACGCATATTGGTCTGCACCACGCCATCGTTTTCCAGCTGATTGAGCAGACGGTGAATACTCGGTTTGGGGATATCCAAAAGCAGGGCCAGATCCGCTGGCGACAGGGGACGCTCAGCCTTAGATACCGCCTCAATAATATCCATTACCCGGCTTATGCTGGAGCCTTTTTCGCGCGCGCTGGTTACCATTTAAATTTAGTCCTTAAATACTCAATTATTACTCTTTACAGCCTTAGCTCATGGTTGGCATAGAGAACAGGGCACCTTCACGCACACCGGCCGAGGGCCAGCGCTGAGTGATGGTTTTGCGCTTGGTATAGAAGCGCACTGCATCTGGGCCATAGGCGTGCAGATCACCAAACAGTGAACGCTTCCAGCCACCAAAGCTATGGTAGGCCACCGGCACTGGCAGAGGGATATTGATGCCCACCATACCCACTTGGATATTGTCTGAGAAGTAGCGCGCCGCTTCACCGTCGCGGGTGAATATGCAGGTGCCGTTGCCGTATTCATGAGCGTCGATCAGATCCATCGCCGCCTGCATGCTATCGACACGAATAACCTGTAATACCGGGCCAAAAATCTCCGCTCTATAGCTTTCCATCTCAGCAGTGACGCCGTCGATCAAGGTTCCGCCAACAAAGAAACCCTGCTCATGACCGGCTATTTCTGGCTGGCGACCATCGACCACAATGGTCGCCCCCTGCTGCTCAGCACTGTCGATATAGCCGACCACTTTGTTTTTATGCTGCTGAGTAATCACTGGGCCAAAGTCATTGTTGCTGTCATTGAATGGCCCAACTTTTAGGGCTTCCATGGCCGCAGTCATTTTACTCACCAGGGCATCGCCGGCAGCATCGCCAACCGCCACTGCAACAGAGAGAGCCATGCAGCGTTCCCCAGAGCTGCCAAAGGCCGCACCCAGCAGCTGATTGACGGCGTTGTCCATATCCGCATCGGGCATCACGATAGCGTGGTTTTTCGCCCCGCCGAGAGCCTGGCAGCGTTTGCCATTGGCACTGGCCGTGGCATAAATATATTCTGCAATGGGTGTCGAACCGACAAAGCTAACCGCCTTGATATGCTCGTCATGCAACAGCGTATCAACCGCTTCTTTGTCGCCATTGACCACATTCATCACGCCGTCGGGAAGGCCCGCTTCTTTGAGCAGCGACGCTATATAAAGAGTGGAACTGGGGTCGCGCTCAGAGGGCTTAAGAATAAAACAGTTACCGCAGACAATAGCCATGGGATACATCCATAGAGGCACCATGGCAGGAAAGTTAAACGGTGTAATACCCGCCACTACACCCAGAGGTTGAAACTCACTCCAGGAATCGACACCGGCTGCGACATTTTTACTGTGCTCGCCTTTTAATAATTCTGGCGCGCCGCAAGCGTATTCAACATTCTCGATACCGCGCTGCAGTTCACCGGCGGCGTCGTGGGAAATTTTGCCATGCTCTTCGCCAATCATCTGGCAAATGTTATCGGCGTTCTGTTCCAGCAGGTCTTTAAATTTAAACATCACTCGCGCGCGCTTTATAGCGGGCGTATTGCGCCATGCTGGGAAGGCCGCCTGAGCAGCAGCAATGGCCTCTTCAACCGTGGCTATGGAGGCTAGAGCGACCTGCTTGCTCACTGCGCCGGTTGATGGGTTGTAGACATCCTGAGTGCGTTCGCCGTCAGTGATATGTTGACCGTTGATAAAATGTCCGACTGTGGCCATGGTTTGTATCCTTTAATAAAGTGTTAAAAATGAGTGTTAAAACAATGAAATCCTATAAAACCAACTACCAAAGTTTTTTATAGATCTGAATAATTTCGTCGGCGCTGGGCACCCGCGGATTATTACCGGGAGAACCTGAGCCAATCGCCTGCTCCGCCATAATCTCTAAATTGCCAAAAAAGTGCTCTCGTGAAATACCGAACTGCTCGGGAGTCGGCACCTGCAATTCTTCGTTGATGGCGTAGAGCTCAGTCATTAACTTGGCATTGGCCTCTGTATCGCTGTCGCTAACCTCGGCAACCCCCATCGCCCGTGCACAGTCGGCATAGCGCTCTGGCGCTGCTGGGATAGAGTATTCAGTGACCGCCGGCAATAACATGGCATTGGAGAGACCGTGGGGCACATGATAGAAAGCGCCAATCGGACGGCTCATGCCGTGGACCAGAGCCACAGAGGCATTGGAAAAAGCCACACCTGCCAGGGTCGAACCCAGCATCATTGCCTCGCGCGCATCGCGGTCACTGCCATCGTGAAAAGCGCGACGCAGGTTGGGTGCCAGCAACTTCATAGCGGCGATCGCCTGAGTGTCGCTATAGAGACTAGCTTTTTTACTCACATAGGCTTCCATAGCGTGGGTAAGGGCATCGATACCCGTATCTGCAGTAGTGCGTGCAGGCAGGCTCAATGTTAATTCGTAATCCACCAACGCCGCGGTAGGCATAAAGCCAATACCTACGCAGAGCATTTTTTCGTCATTGGTCTGGTCAGTAATAATGGTGACACGAGTGGCTTCAGAGCCGGTGCCAGCGGTGGTGGGGATAGCGATAATCGGCAGACCCGGCTCACTCACAATACGGGGGAATTTATAGTCGCGCATTACGCCGCCATATTTACCGAGAATACTGATCGCCTTGGCACTGTCGATGGGGCTGCCACCGCCAATCGCAATAATCGAATCATAGCTACCATTGCGCACCATCTCGACCCCAGCCTGAATTGAACTGACGGTGGGTTCGGGAACTGTGTCATCAAATACATCGGAAACAATACCCAATGCGGTAAGACTCTCTTGAATACGCGCCACATAACCCAGCTGCACCATCATCTTGTCGGTGACAATTAATGGACGCTGACATTCAAGGGCTTTGACGATGGTGCCAGCTTGCTGACTGGCGCCGGCACCCACTTGCAGGATGCGTGGCAGGATGATTTGCACGGACATTTTCCTACTTCCCATTAATTCTTATGTTTAGGGCCGCGATATTACACCTATTTTTCTGGTTAAAATAGTATAACGATACAGTTTGTATTATTTTTAGCAAAAATCGACATTGGGCATTTAAAAATCTTGGTCAAGGCCCTCAAAATCATTGGGACTGAGAGGCTAAAACAGACCTAAATTAAACTCTGTAAGGATCATTAAGCATGTCGTCCAATTGTGTTCTAGAGCCCTGTTCGTGGGGTTTTTGCCGTTTGATCATCGACGCACTTGAGGCATAAAAAAAACCATGCCTGAGGTCAATTTTTAATTGATGGTGCAGCCAATAATTCGCTCCTATTATGCCGCCCATAAACGACCAGAAAAGCTATTTTAGCTCAGAGTTTGGCAGCAATTAGTCACCCTCAGCACCGAGGATCTTGCAGCAAACTCATGGGACCGATCGCGGAGGGTCGCCATGGATTTGCTCACACCCAACAGTGAGATCCCTCGTCGCTGTGCTCTGTCGGGATGACAGGCTGGGGAGGGATGGCAGGCTATGTTGGGATGACAGGCTAGGGTGGGATAACAAGCTCTGTCGGGCTGGCACTCTGTTGGGACCACAGTCTAGAGTCGGATGGCAGGGTAAGGCGGACTCTAAAGGTAGCCAGGGTCAAGTAACAGAGTGGTAGTGGTTCAACAAAATAAGCACAACGATTTTTAAAGGTAGCAAGCCATGCAAAAACAACCTCAGCTCCCACTCGTCGGCGTTCGCGTTATCGACTTTGGTCAGCAAATAGCCGGACCCGCCGTCGCCATGGTCCTCGCCGATCTCGGCGCTACGGTAATCCACATCGACCCACCTCAGGGTCCCCAGTGGAATCATGCTGCCAATGCCATTCTAAATCGTAACAAGAGCTGCTTGCGCCTCGATTTGATAACCGACCAGGGCCTCTCTCAGGCTCTGGGTCTCATAGACCAAGCCGATATAGTGATTGAATCCTTCCGTCCCGGCGTGATGGAAAAACTCGGCGTCGACTTTCAGCAACTGCGCGACCAGCGCCCAGAATTAATTACTCTCTCGATGCCCGGCTTCGCCAGCAACGACCAGCTGCGCCGCGATTGGAAAGCCACCGAAGCCGTAGTGGCCGCCACCGCCGGTGCCTTCACTGATATGGGCTTTAACCGAGTATTGATGGGTCTCAACCCCTGCTTCTCACCACTGCCTCTGGGCTCTTCCTACGCGACCTGCCTAGCTGCAAGCGCACTGGCACTGGCATTGTTTGGCCGCGAAAAAACTGGCAGCGGCGACAGCATTGAAGTACCTGTTGTAGCGGCGATGATGGAAGGACTTTCCTACAACTCCTATGTTGTGGACGGACTGCCCGAGCGCTATAAAACCATGCGCGAACTGGAAATCGAACGCCGCACCGCAGCCAATATTCCCTTCGATCTGAGCTATGAAGATCTCCAGGAATACCTGGATCCCTTTTACCGCAGCTATGACTGTGCCGATGGCCGCAAGTTTTATTGCGTGTGCCCATCTCATCGAACGCACGCCCGCCGCTGTCTCGAAGTGCTGGGCCTCTATGAAGAGTTGGTTGCCGAAGGGTTACCGGATACCTCGGATCTCCATGCGCCGGTAAGCCAGTGGGACGGAGAAACCTCTATTGGTGTTTATCCACTGCCGAAAAAATGGGCAGATATTATTGCCGAAAAAATGAAGCTGGTATTTCTCACCAAGAGCTCCGATGAGTGGGGCGTTATTTTTGGTCAGCGTAAAATTCCCGGTGCTCCCCACCGCACCACCAAGGAGTGGGTCAATAGCGATCACTGCAACAGCACCGGTCTGATTGTTGAGGTTAATGATTCTGAATATGGCCTGATGAAGCAGCCCGGTCCCATCGCATGGTTAGAGGATTCCGCCCATCTGATGTTGGCGCCAACGCCGCGTCAAATGGTCAGCTTTGATGTTGCTTTGAAAATACTAAAAAAAGTGGCTGCCGCAGAGACTATCACCCGGCCTAAGATCGCCACGGGTGACGCCCAAACCAATCTGATGGACAAGACCGGTTGGCTCGACGGTGTGCGTATTCTCGATCTCACCAATGTGATTGCTGGGCCTCATTCATCGGCCTTTTTGTCACGCTTTGGTGCCGAGGTGATTAAGCTGCAGTCAGTAGTACCAACCTATGACCCACTGATTGGAACACTGTTTGGCTTTCAGTCCGATATGGGCAAGCAAAGTGGCCTAATTGATATCAACCAGCCCCAGGGACGAGAAGCGTTTGAACGCCTGGTGGGCAGTGTCGATATGGTGGTGATCAATGCCCCGGAACGACAGATGGTCAGCCTAGGCCTAGATCATGATAGCTTGCAGAAAATTAATCCCGGGGTGCTGTTCTGCCGCCTCGATTGTTTTGGCGGGCCGCGCGCCGGTTTAAAAACCAACTACATTGGTTACGACGATATTATTCAAGCCAACAGCGGCATTATGTCGCGCTTTGGTGGGGTGGATACGCCAGAAGAACATGCCCATCTGGGTACTCTGGATGTTAACTGCGGTTTTGCTGGTGGTGTCGGCATGGCCGTGGCGCTCTACCACCACCTAAAAACCGGAGTCGCCTGTCGGGCGCGCACGTCACTGTCCGCAGTGACCAATCTGGCTCAGTTACCCTTCTGTTTTGACTACGCCGGACTGGAGCTCTTTAATGAACCTTCGGGTCGAGGGGCTATGGGCAGCCATGCACTGTCACATTTTTACAAAACCTGGGATGACTGGATTTTTATTGATTCCAGTGAAGCGGAGCTTGAGCGTTTGGAAACCACAGTGCCAGGTCTTCAGGGCATTACCCTAACAGGCGATATCCAAACCTTTTTGACCGTGGCCTTTCAACAAGCTTCCTCCGAGGAGTGGGTTAAACGTTTTATCGCAGCAGATATTGCCGCGGCACAGCCCCAGTCTATTGAAACATTACGCGCTCAATACAGCCGTGAGGCAGATGGTTTTGTCGGCACCGATCTGGGTAGCTTTGCCTTTTCAATCGACGCTAATCACCCCAGCGGACATTGCCTAACCCAAATCGACCACTATGCTATTCGGCCCACCAACAGCCTGATTCGATCAGTTTCTCCAGCGCAGCGTCACGGTCAGTCAACTCGCGAGATTCTCGCCTCAGTGAATTACTCCGAAGCCGAAATTGCGCGGATGATTGAACATAAGGTTGCTTCTCTGGGTTGGACTGATGAGCATCTGCCTTCAGACCATGGCGAACAGTCTTTTGCTGTTGCCACTGCGAGGATTTCAATGGGGCAGGCAGCGGATCTGTTAACCGATATGGATGACGATCCTGGGTTGATTGTTTAAGCAGGAAATATTTCTTACAGGCTTTATGTGAAGAGTATTTTTAATTTATCACTAGCCTGTTAATGCAGCAAAATTCGTTATAGGCTAAGGCACTAATTGATGGTTTAGATTATGTGTCGACAGCTTTTTTTCGCATTACTTTATTTCGTATTACTTTGTATGTCTGCGCTCAGCGCCAATGCCTCAGAGTTTTTGCCGATAAGTTTAGCCGCCCAAGTGGCAGGCTACAAAGCGGTGCTCACCTGTGGCGCCACTTTTAACGGAGGCAAGTCTGCAGCAATGATTGCTGCGGATGAACTCACCGGTATTCGTGTCGACTTTCGCGATACTTTTGCGCAGCTACCCGATGCGCAAATTAATCTTCGAAAAAAATACGTAGCGGCTCAGTTCGACGACGATCTACCTCCGCGCTATGCCGTCTGGCGTGACGGGTTTGGCTGTGCTCAGCTGCCTGTCGGTGCGACGCTGGTCAGTCGCAAGCTGCTGCCCACTGCGGTAGTCAAAAAGGTCAGCCAACAGGTTGATGCGCCCTGGCCCTTTGGCGACAGGGTAGGGCAACATCATCAGCCTAATTTGGCCCTGGCCAGGGTTGTCGACGAGGCACTCAACAGTGCAACCTATGGTGATCTTAATAGCACCAGCGCGGTTTTGGTAACCACAGCAGAGCAATTGCTGATTGAACAGTACAAGCCGGGTTACACGCCCTATACATCCCAGCGCACCTGGTCGGTTGGCAAAGCGATTACCGCTACGGTGATTGGCGTGGCGGTGGAAAAAGGTCTGGTGGATATCAAGGCTCCAGCTAATATTCCCGAGTGGTCAGCACCTGGAGATGAACGCCAGACAATAACACTGGAGCACCTGCTACAGATGAACAGTGGGTTAGATAGCAGCGTAAATGGCGCCAATACGCCGGATATTTATTTTGGTGGCGGTCTGGTAACGGAGTACGCAACGGCAACGGGACTTGAGACCGCTCCGGGCACGCGCTTTAAATACGCCAATAACGACACAATGCTGGCGGTGCGCAGTCTCCGGGCAACGCTCAATGATGATCAAAAAATGCTGCGCTTTCCCAGCGAGAATCTTTTCCAAAAAATTGCTATGAACAACACAGTCGCCGAAACCGACTGGCAGGGAAATTTTGTCTTGTCGAGCCAGGTATGGACCACATCCAGAGATCTGGGTCGATTAGGTATTCTCTATCTCAATGATGGCCTGTGGCGCGACCAACAAATTGTGCCCATCGGTTGGCGGGATTATGTCAGTCGACCGACGGGAGCGCAGCCGCCCTTGGAGTATGAGGGTGACAAAATACCCGGTTATGGCGCGCAGTTTTGGCTCTATCCAAGTCGCTTTGAGGGGATGCCGGATGATGCCTTTAACGCGGAGGGTCAGCGCGGTCAAAGTATGATGATTATCCCGTCGCGAAACCTGGTGATTGTGCGCAGGGGCTATGATCATAAAGATGGACAGCGTTTTGATATAGCGAGATTCTCCGCCGATGTCCTGGCAGCACTCGCAGATTAAAGCGATCTATCGAGGGCTGTTTAAATGGCGGGCATTTCATCGATTGCGTAGGCCTGCTGCTTGAGCCAGGGGGCAATATTTTCCAACTGTGGAACAATCTCATCGCTGTAGAGCGTGCGGCAGATCTCGGCGCTCATCTGCGGCAGCTTGCCGAGTTCATCTGGACGACAGAGCAGTGATAGATATCGGGCATGATTGCCATTGGCCAGGGGCATAATTTCTACATCTTGAAGTAGCTGGGGATAGCGCACCATGCAGAGTCCGGTAACAATCGCCCAACCGTGACCCGACTGGACAAAGCGCAGCAATGTCTGGGTGCTGTCCAGTTCATAGTTAGTCATCAATTGTATATTCATACGCCGGGCAATCAGGTCGGTCAGAGTGCCGAGACGCGATTGGCGATTGTATTGAATAAACGGCAGGTTCTCTGCCAACCACTGAATACTGAGCTCAGCGGGCAGGCTGCATTTCTTTGATACCAATACGACAAAGGGATCGCGCAGCAGCGGGTAGCGCTGCAGTTGCGGGTGCTCGTCCAGTGGATCGCCGGTAATCAGTAGGTCCAGATCGCGATTGAGAAGGGCTTGGGTCAGCGGCGAAACCAGTCCAGTACGCAGGGCCAACCTTGAGGTGTAGGGTTTGAGCTGCTGCATCAGTTGCAGACCGGCGACGTCGCAAAAGGAGTCAACCATTCCTACATTGAGCGGCACCAAACCGCCTTTTGAAGCCATGCTTACATCGGAGAGCATGCGCTGGGTGTCTTCGATAACCTGCCTGGCATAGTCTTTTAGCACCTGTCCGCTGGGGGTTAACTTAATCGGTCGCGAGCGGGTGATCACCAGCTGGGTATCGGTCTGTATTTCGAGCTGTTTGATGGTCTGTGAAACGGCTGACTGAGTGATGCCAAGCTGTTCGCCAGCCTGGGTTAGTGTCTCCGAGGTGGAGACCGCGGCGAAGATCTTTAAAGCGCCGATTTCGATATTTTTAGTTTTTTTCATAGGGCCAGTATCTTATGGGGCTGCGTGGTTTGCAATCGGCGATGGCGAAGTGCTTTATGGAAATGTTTTTACTTAAATATTGTTGAGGGGAGTTGAGGGGAGTTGAGGGGAAATGTGCATTGGATTCCACTATTGGCCTTTGGGGCTCGTTCAGCTGATCTCGATCATTTAGTGTTGGTACTTTACAGTTGACGAGGTACGGCTTAGCCGTATAAACTCTTTGCAAACAGTTATAGAGACAGGGATATTTTCCTCCAAGGCAAACAAAGTCTGGGTCCCGTCGGATTATGAGGAATTCATTATCTATATCGCCGCCAACCCCAGAGCAGGGGAGGTTGTTGCTGGCTCTGGTGGGGTTAGAAAAATCCGCTGGAGCCGAGGTAATAAAGGCAAGAGCGGTGGTGTGAGAGTTATCTATTTTAGTGGTTCATGGGACGCCATCTGGCTACTGACGCTGTATAGCAAGAATGAGCGTGAAACCATTCCGGCCCATGAATTGAAAAGAATTAAGGAGGTGATCGATGCCTAATAAGCAGCCTAATAAGCAGCCTAATAAAATGACCCATGCAGGCCAGGCCCTGCTCGACGATGTACTGGCAATCAAAGCCGGTGCCTCAGCAAAAACGTGGTCCCCAGAGCAGCTGTTAGTAATTAGCGTTCGAAAAGAGCTGCACAAATCTCAGCCTGCCTTTGCCAAATTGTTGGGTATTCCCGTCGGCACTCTGCGTGACTGGGAGCAGGGGCGCAAGCAGCCGGACAGTGCCGCGGTGACTCTCATAAAAGTCGCCCAGAGCCACCCTCAAGTACTGGAAGAACTCGCGGCTTAACAACTGCTAATCATCAACAGTCTCGCAGTGCCTGAATGCCAATCGCGGCACCCTTAAATTCAGCCATAGCGTCATGCAGGCTATCCCATAAAAATTCAACCGAGCTGCTGTCGCTAAATATGCAGTAGCTGAGGGTCTCGCCCAGATCATTGCGCACCAGCACCCCATTAATTTTTGCGATCGATGTTTGCGCCACCTCGCCATTGGCAAACTTGTGGGGACGCAGATCGACGCCACAGACTTTGGCCAGAGTTTCCGCTGCACGGCTGCCGCAGAGCACTAACCAGCTGTGACTATCGCTGCGCGGCAAGCTATAGACGCGCTCGGGTGGCGTACTCTGAGTTGTACTGGCGATACTCTCAGACAATCCATTGAGGTTACTGGCTAGTAGCAGCTCGCTCTGTGATAGGCGTGCAACTAAAGTACCGTCACTCTGCAGGGTTGCTTGATTGGGCTGCGCCGGCAGTTCGATTCCCTGGCCAGCTGCCCAGTCCGGCGTACCCAGACCTTTAAAACCCATACGCGGCAGAGTCGAGAGATCGGCGAGGCCGAGGTGCTGTGCCTGGGTCAGTTCCTGTTGATGATTATTAGCCCCGTAATAGGAGACCAGAGCACTGTCCCCCGCTGTCCCGTCACCGAGAGACTCGAACACCGCGCCCATTTCAATATGACGGCGATAGAGTTGGCTGCGACGCAGGGCGGTGGTGACGATATCAATAGACGGTGACATTATTAAAGCTCCTGACGCTGGGTTTGTGGATCATAGAAAGGCAGTTTCACTACCATCGCCTCGACCATAACGCCGCCGCTGGATTTGATCGTAAAATGACTGCCGGCCTCGGCCTGGTCAGGTTCCACAAAGGCTAGGCCCACTGGCTTATTCAGGGTCGGTGAGTAATTGCAGGAAGTGACTCGACCCGTCATGCGATCGCCGTCGAGCACCAAGTGGCTCTCCAGGGGAATCGGCGCCTTGAGGTCATTGACCACAAAGCCAACTTGGCAACGCTTGAGTGGTGTTTTGTTGAGTTCTTGAATACTGCGACCGCCGACAAAGAAAGGTTTCTTTTTGGCAATAGCCCAACCCATATTGACTTCATTGGGGTTGGACATGGCATCGGTGTCCTGGCCGATAATAATATGGCCTTTTTCGAGACGCAGAATACGCTGTGCTTCGATACCAAATGGCTTGATTGAGAACTCAGCACCAGTCTCGATCAGGGCATCCCAGAGGGCTTCGCCGCAATGCTGGGGGATATGAACTTCATAACCCAGCTCACCGACAAAGCCAACGCGAATCACCCGCGCAGGAATACCGGCAACATTGCCTTCACGAACACCCATATAGGGAAAGGCTTGGCTGTCCAGATCTATATCCGAGCAGACCTTAGCCAGGACTCTGCGGGCATTGGGGCCGGCGATATTGACCGCGGAATAGGCCGAGGTGACATTGGCTATATCCACATCTAGACACCACTGGGCATTCCACTTAAGCATGCTTTGATAGACATTGCCGACACCGCCGGTGGTGGCGGTGACATAGTAGTGCTGCTCAGTAAAACGACAGGCCACACCGTCGTCGATAATGACACCCGCTTCATTGGTCAGCAGTGCATAGCGGGCTTTGCCCACTGGCTGCTTTAAAAAACCAAAAGTATAAAAGCGGTTTAAAAATTCCGGAGCATCCGGCCCGCGCACTTCGATGCCACCGAGTGTCGAGACATCCACTAGGCCAACGTTATTGCGCACATTATTGACTTCATTATTAATCCAATCTTGGCGTTGATCGCTGCTGCCGTAATAGGCGGGTCTATACCAAGCGCCGGCCTGAAGCATCTGCGCGCCCGCTTCAAGATGGCGATAGTGCATATTGCTGCGCTGGGCAGGATAGAAACTGCGCCCGGCACTGTGGCCTAAATGCTCGGCGGAAAACGGCGGCCGCGCCGTGGTGACACCCGTTTGGGCCACGGTTTTATCGGTGGCGGCGGCGACTAAACGAGCCGTTGCCAACGCCGAGTGGCGACCCTGTGAGGGACCCATGCCACAGGTGGAGTAGCGCTTGACCAGCTGCACATGTTCGTAGCCATCGCGGGTGGCATTAATAATATCGGCAATCTGCAGATCTTCATCAAAGTCGACAAATTCCTTGCCCTTGGGATGGGCAAAAATCGGCCAGCCAAAGTTTGGGCTCTGTTGCTGTGATAGGGCAATGGCAGCGGGCACTGTTGCGCTGCTCAGGTCCAATTCATTGGTGGCAATCATGGCCGCCCGTCGGGCATCGGCCATCACATCGTCCAGCAGCCAGTGGCTGTTTACCGACCCGGCAATCTGACAGTCTTCGGGGCAGTTGGTGAGAGTAAACATTGCGCTTGTGTCGTCATAACTCAGCCGGCCGCCACCCTGACAGATCAGCTGATAGGTGGGGGTGTAACCCACGGACATGCACAGTGTGTCGCAGAGTATTGTATTGCCCTCGGCCGCACAGATGCCTTGACTCATAATCTCTCGCACTTCCACCGAACCCAGATGCAGGCCGCCGGAGTCTTTATTGGCCGCGTAAACCGCATATCCGGTTTTCACCTCGAGGCCTTTGCTTACAGCGTATTCGGCAATGGCGTCATATTCTGGCTGTTGGCGCAGATCAATAATGGCGTTGACCTGGACACCGGCATCGAGCAGATCTAAGGCGGTGGCATAACCTTCGTTGTTACCGGTGACCACTACGGCGGTTTTGCCGGGACGCACGCCATAGAGATGCATTAGTCGCTGGGCTGCGCTGCTCATGATCACGCCGGGCAGGTCGTTATTGTGGAACACTGCCTGCTGTTCCAGTGACCCGACACAGAGGATGGTTTTCTTGGCCCGCACTTTGTAGAGTCGTTTGCCACAGATAATCGGCAGCCAGTTATCGGCGAACCAACCATTACAGGTGGCACTGGTCATTGCGGTGATATTGTCGTTTGCTTCAACTTCGGCAACTAATGCCTGACGCAGCACGCGAGCTGTATTGCCTTCGGCATCGAGACGGCTGTAGTTGAGTGATCCACCGAGGCTGGCATTTTCGTCCACCAGCAGCACTTCGGCACCGGTTTTTGCCGCTTCCAGTGCGGCACAGAGGCCCGCGGGTCCGGCACCAATAACGGCGACATCATAAAATTGATACTGCTTGTCGTAATACTCGACCTGATAGTCTTGGTTAATCACCCCGAGACCGGCTTTTTTACGAATCAGCGGCGCCCACTTTTCCCACATGCCACGAGGCTTAAAAAAAGCTTTGTAATAAAAGCCCACTGGCAGAAATTTCGAGAACAATCCGAGCAGGGCGCCGCGGTCGCGATTGAGGCTGCCGCTGTAATTCTGCGCCATGACCTCAAGTCCATCGCTAATGGCGATGCGATCGGCGAGGGCATTGGGGTCCGAGGATAGCTGAATCATTGTGTTGGCATCTTGCCCCGCCATGGTCAATAGACCCCGTGGGCGGTGATATTTAAATGACCGGCTCAGCAGCCACTGCTGATTGGCGGCCAGCGCACTGGCGATATTGTCTCCGGCAAAACCCTGATAATTTTGCTTTTCAAAGCGAAAGCTAATCGGTTGTTGGCGGTCAATCAGTGAGCCAAAAGGTGGCGCTAAACGGTTTTGATCGGACATTATTGACTCTCTCCCTTAGTGGTGGGAGTTGCTTCAGGCACCGCGACAAAGTCGATGCGCTGGTTAAAGATTTCACTGGCGGGAAAGGTTCGCAGTATCTTATCGCTGATGGTATTGCGCTCAGCTAAAAACCAGTAGGAGCTGGCGCTGTGACACCACCATTCGATCACCACACCGGCGCTATTGTCATGGAAGAAGACGTGCTCCGCCCACTCTCGTGACGAGGCCTGCTGGTGGTCGGGCATGGGGTGATACTCGCCACCGTAGGTAAACTCGGTGATATTGCGCAGGCCATTTAAAGGGCAGGTTAATAGCTTCATGATTGTCTCCCCTAAGTCTTAGTGGCTAGCGGCGGTGGCGCCGGCTTCGTTGATTTGCTGGTACTTATAGAAACGCTCGAGTTCGAAAGGCTTGATAATCTCCGGGACTTTTCCGGTCGCCACCAGCTCGGCCATGGTCTTGCCGCAGATCGGTGTCGCCTTAAAGCCCCAGGTGCCCCAACCAGCATCTAGATAATAATTGTCCACTGGACTGAGTCCCATAATCGGGCTGTAGTCCGGGGTCATATCGGTGGTGCCAGCCCACTGGCGCAACATGCGTGCCTGAGCTAAAAAGGGAAACAGTTCCAGTGCAGCTGCCGTAAGGGTCTCGCGCTGATCCAGAGTGGCTCTGGTGTTGTAGAGGGGGTAGGGATCAGAACCGCCACCGATCACAAATTCGCCGCGGGATGTCTGATGGGTATAGACATGCAGGTGAGGCGAACTGACATGGGGAGTGAAAACCGGTTTGTAGGGTTGGGTGACCATGGCTTGCAGAGGATAGGAGTGAATCGGCAGTGGTATGCCGGCCATCTTGGCTACTACAGAGCTGGCACCGGCCACGGCTTGAACCACACAGCCGCACTCGATGCGCCCGCGATTGGTTTTCACTGCCGTGACTTTACCGCTGGTCACTTCTATATCCTCCACTTCGGTGAGCTGATGCAACTCAACACCGCGCTCGCAGGCGCCTTTGGCGTAGCCCCAGGCCACTGCGTCGTGGCGAGCTGTTGCGCCATCCGCATGCCAGAGTCCGGCCATAATCGGAAAGCGTGCGTCTTCAGACATATTGAGGTTGGGAATTATTTCGGCAATCTGCTGGCGGTCGATCAGTTCCGAGCGCACGCCCATATGTTGATTGACCTCGGCGCGCCAGCGAAAGCTGCGGATCGCGGCATCGCTGTGGGCCAATGTGAGCTGACCGCGGCTTTCCATCATTACGTTGTAGTTAAATTCATTGCTCAGGTCTTGCCAGAGTTTGACTGACTCGCGATAGAAGGTGACTCCTTCTTCGGTAAGGTAGTTGGAGCGAATCACCGCGGTGTTGCGCGCGGTATTGCCACTGCCGAGATAGTTCTTTTCCAGGACCGCGACATTAGTAATGCCGTGGTATTTTGCCAGATGGTAAGCGATGCCGGTGCCGTGACCGCCGGCGCCAATAATCACTACGTCATAGTGCTTTTTAAGCTCTGTGGCGGGATTAAAATGGTGCGTACCCGGGTACTCACTATTGAGCCCGTATTTTAAAAGTCCAAATGGCATGGAGCCTCCATAATAGTGTCAGTGGCATTTAGCCACCTAAAAACACTACGGTCTTATTGCCGTCGAGAAACACTCGCCGCTCTATGTGGTAGGTGATCGCTTTGGTCAGGGCCATGCTCTCATTGTCGCGGCCGACTCTGACCAGATGTTCGGGTTTGTAGTTGTGGTTCACCCGGGTCAGGATCTGCTCGATAATTGGGCCTTCGTCGAGATCCGAGGTGACGTAGTGAGCGGTGGCACCGATTACTTTTACGCCTCTCTGATAGGCCTGATGGTAGGGCTTAGCGCCTTTAAATCCGGGCAGAAAAGAGTGGTGAATATTGATGCAGCGGCCGGACAGTTGGGCCGACAATTGGTTGGAGAGAATCTGCATATAGCGGGCTAAGACCACCAGCTCGGTACCGGTCTCGTCAACAATTTCCATCAGCCGCTGTTCCTGCTGAGCCTTGGTATCTTTAGTGATTGGCAGGTGGATAAAGGCAATGCCTTCGCGCTCAACCATGGCGCGCAGGTCAACATGGTTGGAGACTACGGCAGTGACCTCCATATTAAATTCCCCTTTGCGGCGGCGATATAAAATATCGTCGAGGCAGTGGTCATATTTTGAAACCATAATCAGGGTTTTAACTGGCACCTTGGGATCGTGGATATTCCAGTCCATACCGAAGCTATCCGAGACCTGATTAAACGAGCCTCTGATATCGTCGATCGATGGCGAGCCGTCTTGGGGGCGAAACACAGCGCGCATAAAGAATTTATTGGTGGAGTCATCGTCAAACTGTTCGAGGGCGCAGATATAGCAATTGCGCTCTGCCAGATAGCTGGTGACTGCGGCCACTACGCCGCTTCCGGCGCGACAGGTGCCGGTGAAAATATAGTTGTCTGCCTCTTGTGGCATGGTCGTCATAATAAATGTCCGCTGATAAATTTGCTGTTAGATAAAGGTTATACGTTCAGCAATTAAATACGCTTTGCCGACCTCCAACAAAGCGCATGAATAATGCCGTGAAATCTGTAGAATGGTCAATCAATCCGGGAGGAAATTAGCAACTCTACTGGTTAGAGATAGGCGTGCTAATTATCTGTGTCAGATGACTATTTACGGGCAATACAATACCTAAAAAATGCTTAAAAAACACATGTTAAAACTCTCTGGGCTGCCTGTATTTACAGGATTCCCTAAGTTGACAGTCTCTAAGGTCCTTCTGCTTTGCGTAATCTTTGCGCTATCTAGCTGTGCCACCTACAAACCGGCCAAGACCAATGATGTCTGCGAGATTTTTCGCGGCGAAACCGACTGGTATAAAGCCGCCCGCAGTGCCAATAAACGCTGGGGCACACCGATCTCGGTGATGATGGCGATTATCAATCAGGAATCCAGCTTCCGCCACGATGTGCGCCCGGACCGACCGAAATTTTTCTTTATCCCGTTGCCGAGAAGATCCTCTGCCTATGGTTTCGCCCAGGCTCAGGATCCAGCCTGGAATGACTACCGTCGCGACACCGGTCACTGGAGTCATGATCGGGATAAGTTCTCCGACGCAATCAACTTTGTCGGCTGGTACACGGATAAAAGTCAGAAGAATCTGGGCCTCTCAAAGTGGGACGCTTATCAGCAATACCTCGCCTATCACGAGGGTTGGGGTGGCTTTAAGAGTGGCAGTTATAAAAAGAAAAAGTTTTTGAGTGGCGTTGCGGCCAAGGTAAAAAAACAGGCATCGGCGTACAGTTCTCAACTACAGCGGTGTCAGCCATCCCTGGATAAGGCGGTAAAAGGCTGGTGGCCGTTCTGATATTAGCCTCTGGCAGTGTGATCTCGAATTGGGAAGTACTGCTTATACAATAATAAAAAAGATTACTTATGAATCACTTCGACATGATTATTATTGGCGCCGGCCTCTCTGGTATCGGTGCAGCTTGCCACTTACAGCTTAAGCACCCGAATAAAAGCTACCGGATTATCGAGAGTCGCGAGCGTATGGGTGGCACCTGGGATCTGTTTCGCTATCCTGGGATTCGTTCTGACTCGGATATGCATACGCTGGGCTATAACTTTAAGCCCTGGTTAAGTCCCAAGGCGATTGCCGATGGTCCCGCCATCCGCGATTACATTAAAGAGAGTGCTGCTGAGTACGCGGTTGATGAGCATATCCTATATCAGCGCAAAGTTGTGGCTGCCTCCTGGGATAGCTCGACGGCTAAGTGGACGCTGACTCTAGAGAACAGAGTTGAGGGTAATAAGCAGGTTGAGTCAGAAACCCTGAGCTGTAACTTTATTTACAGCTGCACCGGCTACTATCGTTATGACAAAGGTTATACCCCGGATTTTCCCGGCGTCGATCAGTTTAAAGGTCAGGTTGTGCATCCCCAGCTGTGGCCGGAAGATCTCGATTACAGCGGCAAGCGGGTAGTGGTTATCGGCAGTGGCGCCACAGCGATTACCCTGGTGCCAGCCTTGGCCAAGACCGCTGCCCATGTGACCATGCTTCAGCGCTCGCCAACCTACGTCCTGTCGCGCCCGGATGTGGACGCCACCAGTATGAAGTTTCGGCGCTGGTTTTCCGAGCAGTTTGCCTATGATTTGACGCGCTGGAAAAACGTCACCATGACAGCCTTGCTGTTTCAGCTTAGTCGGCGTTATCCGAACTATATAAAGAAGATGATTCGCAAAGTCGTGCACAGCTGGATGGGTGATGACTTTGATATAGATACGCATTTTAATCCCAGCTACAACCCCTGGGACCAGCGTCTCTGTTTGGTGCCCAATGGCGATCTGTTTCGCTCCTTGCGTAAAGGCAGCTCGAGTATTGTTACCGACCATATTGAAACCTTTACCGAGACCGGTATTGAACTTAAGTCTGGAGAGCATCTTGAGGCGGATATTGTTGTTACCGCCACCGGTCTTGAGTTGTTATTACTGGGTGGCATGAAGCTTGAAGTGGACGGTGTTGAGAAGAAGGTTTCGGAGAGTCTTACCTATAAGGGCATGATGTTTAGTGGTATACCCAATTTGGCCTTAGCGGCGGGGTATACCAATGCGTCTTGGACGCTTAAATGTGATTTGACCAGTAATTATGTCTGTCGTCTATTGAGTCATATGGACAAGCACCAGTATCAGTATTGTGTGGCAAATAATGATCCCAGTGTGAAGCGGCTGCAGTTTTTGGATCTGGCTTCGGGTTATGTAGATCGTGCTATGGATCAGTTTCCCAAGCAAGGGGATAAGAGTCCCTGGAAGCTGCATCAGAATTATCTGCTGGATATTTTGAATCTTAGGGTCGGTTCTGTGCGGGACAAGGCGATGGGGTTTTATAAGGCTGATTGATGTTGGTTGCTGTGGTCAGGGTGAAGTTTATGGGTCTCCTGCCAACTGGCTGAGATCCCTCCACTGCGGTCGGGATGACACCCCACACCCTGTCATCCTGAGCGAAGTCGAAGGATCTCTTACCGGCGACACCCCACACCCTGTCATCCTGAGCGAAGTCGAAGGATCTCCTACCGGCGGCACCCCACACCCTGTCATCCTGAGCGAAGTCGAGGGATCTCCTACCGGCTGACACCCCACACCCTGTCATCCTGAGCGAAGTCGAAGGATCTCCTACCGGCGGCA
>CAXAFJ010000017.1:0-33820 GCA_963968025.1 uncultured Pseudomonadales bacterium
CTACGCTCAGGATGACAGGGTTTGGGCTCGAGATGATAGGGTTTGGGCTCGAGATGACAGGGTTTGGGCTCGAGATGATAGGGTTTGGGCTCGAGATGACGGAATTTGGGCTCGAGATTACATGAGCAACCTCAGCCCCTACTCGCGCTCTAACTGCAGCTGATCCTCTGCCAGGGTCAGCCAACAATGCTTGCGTTCTGTCCACACATGCACGGATGGCTCCAGATCATCCACTTCATCCAATGTCCCGGCCTTTATAAAAATCAGGCCCATCTCTGGCGCCTGCTCGGTATCCGTAATCACCGGTGAACCACAGTTGCCGCAGAAGCGACGAAAGACTGTCTGGCCGCTGGTGCCTTTATCTTCAAAGGTCTGCAATTCGCCCTCTAACTGCAAACTATCCCTTGGAAAAAACGCCACTACGGAGAATGCTGAACCTGCCTGCTTTTGGCAGTTGCGGCAGTGACAGACTACGGTTTCCACTGGTTTGGCTGGCACTGTATAGCGCACCTGGCCACAGAGACAACCGCCCTGTCGAGTTTCCTGATTCATGGATTTCTCCTACCTTAATTGAGAGGTATTTAGTTAAGAGAAAGTGCACCATCAACCGTGAAGGCTGAGCCGGTAACAAAGGAGGCTTCATCGCTGGCAAGATAGACGGCCATAGCGGCCACATCTTCCGGCCGGCCAATTCGCCCAATGGGATGTAGTGCCCTGTAGCTATCCATCAGTGCGTCACCATCTTCTACCTGACTCATCACTTTCTTGAGCATATCGGTTTCTATCACGCCGGGGTTTATGGAGTTAACATTGATACCATAACCACTCACTGCGCAATGCAGGGCAACGGATTTGGTCATCATATCGACGCCGGCTTTTGAGGCGTTGTAGGCCACCAGTTCGGGTTTGGCTTTGACGGCGGACACGGAGGCCATGTTGATGATCGAGCCGCCGTGGCTTTCTGCTGAGTTGCTTTTGATTAACTTGATCGCGCCCTGACAGCCGAGGAAACAGCTGCGCAGGTTGATGGCCATGGTTTTATCCCAGGTCTCTAGGTCCAGGTCTTCAATGGTGCCCATAAGAGTGACGCCGGCTACATTGACCATGATGTCGAGGCCGTCGAAGTGTTTCGCGGCGTAGGCAAAGACGCCGTCCCACTGGCTGGCTAGGGAGACGTCGTGATGCACAAACTGACAGTTGTCGCCTAACCTCTGGGCGGCGCTGGTGCCGCCTTGGGCGTCGATGTCGGTGATAATGACTCGGGCGCCTTCGGCGATAAAGCGTTTGGCGATGCCATAGCCTATACCGGTGGCGCCACCTGTGACTATGGCGCGTTTACCTGCTAGTTTTTCTGACATAGCCTCACCTCCTAAATGAGAACCAAAAACTCTTTAACCTAAAGCTCTTTAACCTAAACCTCTTTAACTCAAACCTCTTTAACTCAAACCTTGAGCATCAACTTACCTTTATTACTGCCATCGAAGAGCTTGTGGAAAGCGGTCAATGTGTTGTCAAAACCATCGACGATTTCATATTTAAACTGCAGCTTATCGTCGGTGAGTAATTCGGCAATGGCGGCTGCGCCAGCTTCAAATTCGGGGAAATAGTTGCTGATCAAAAAGCCCTGAACCGTGGCGCTTTTGGCCAGAATCTGCCACCAGTTATAGGGGCCGGGTACGGGCTCTGAGGCGTTGTAGCTGGAGATAGATCCGCAGAAGACAATGCGCGCATTGCTGTTGATATTTAACAGTGCGGCGTCGAGGATTTCGCCGCCAACATTATCAAAATAGACGTCTACGCCTTCGGGACAGGCGGCGCTAATGGCGGCATTGAGATTGCCCTGTTCGGTTTTGTAGTTGATCGCGGCATCAAACCCCAAATCATCGGTGAGCCACTGACATTTTTCATCTGAACCGGCCAGTCCAACTACGCGACAGCCCATATTTTTCGCCAGCTGACCACCTAGGGAGCCAACTGCACCTGCTGCGGCACTCATCAGCAATGTATCGCCGGGCTTTAACTGGGCGGCATCGGTTATACCAAAATAGGCGGTGAGGCCTACGGCACCAAAGGCGCTTAAATAATAGTGCAATGGGAACGGGTTATCCTCTGGCACTTTGGTCAGGAAGTAGCCGTCAGAGACGCTGTACTGCTCCCAGCCATTGAGGCCATAGACCACATCGCCAGCGGCGAAATCTGGATGCTTGCTCTCGATTACGCTGCCCACGGTTGAGCTGCGAATTACGTCACCCAGTTCGATGGGGGGCATATAGCTGGGCTCGTCGCTCATCCAGCCGCGAATGGCGGGATCAAGGGAGAAGTATTCGTTTTTAATCAGCAATTGACCATCGGTTAAACCATCAACTTCAACTGTGCGAACCTTGACGTCGCTATCCGTTGTTGCACCCACTGGGCGCTGGTGGAGGTAGTACTGCTTGTAGTTGATTGACATGATGGTTCCCGTTTTATTCTAATAAGTTGGCTGTCGACCCTGCACTTTATAACGGCCTACAGCAAAGGCTGAAATCTTGCCTTTAAGGTACCCGTTTAATAATAAAAAATCAACTGAGATTGTTTTTTTGACAAGCTCTGCTGTATAGTCTTTTCAAGCAAACAATAACTATTATAAGGGCAATATTATGGCTTTTTCAGGACCAATCGAAGACCGTCTCGCTATCTGTGAACTGATGGATATCTATGCCGATGCCGTAAACCAGCGCGACGCTGAACTCTGGGGCTCTACCTGGGCCGAGGGCTCTAGTTGGAAACTGCCGGTTATCCCGGGTATGGAAAATGTTGCCGGCAAAGAGAATATTGTCGCAGCCTGGAACGCGGGTATGGCGATGTTTCCGTTTATCTTTATGTCGATTTCAGTGGGCGATATTCAAGTGGATGGTGATACTGCTACGGCACGGGCCTATACCACTGAGGTGGGTACCACTTTGGATGGCACAGAAATTCGACCGCGCGGCCAGTATGACGACAAGTTAATTAAAGTCGATGGCGAATGGCTGTTTATTGAACGTATTTTTAATTCGCTTTATGGCGAGTAAAAAGAATGATGAGTAAGGAAGCAGCCCTATGACTGTTCTGATTAATGGCACTGTTAACTTCAATCCCGATGATGCGGTAAAAGTGTTGCGTGAAACTGCGCAACTTATGATTGATACCCGCACTCAGAAAGGCTGTCGTCACTATGTCTGGAGTCTCGATCCGGCGGTGCCCGGTCGTATCTATGTCCATGAAAACTGGGAGTCCAGCGAGCATCTTGCCGCTCATCTGGCCAGTGCCTTTTACACTGATATGTTAGCGCTGCTCTATCAGTATGAGATTCATGACACGGATATTCTCAAGTACCGTATTGATCACGCCGAGCCAGTCTATGACGAGACGGGTACTCCTAGAGCCGATTTCTTTACTGGCTAAGGCTTCTTTATTGGCTAAGGCTGCTTTACTGGCTAAGGCTTCTTTAAAAAGAGACACATCATGCCCAGCCTAGAGCAACGTATACAGACCCTCGAAGACCGCCAGGCTCTGCAAGAGCTGGTTAGCAGTTATCTGATTGCACTGGATAACGGAGAGGATCTGGAGCAGCTGCTCAACCACTTCACTGAAGATGCTGTGTTTGATATGACGGCGTTGGACTATCCGACCTTTGAGGGTATGGCTGCACTGCGGGAGTTATTTACCGGGGCCTCTGCCAGCATGAGTCACAGCGCCCATTACGCGACCAATTTTAAGATTGATTCACTGGAGCAAGACACAGCTTCAGCGCGAACCCATGCTATGGGCATGGGTGTTTCGGTGGAAGGCGAGTCGGTACTGTTTTATGTTCAGTACCATCTTGAGTTTGCCCGCACTAACGCCACCTGGAAAATAACCTCTCTGCGCGGACAGCCGCTGATGCCTAGCTAATAATATTATGCGCCTTGCGCAGCGCCTTCACTGCAAGATCAACGCCCTCTCGAGCTGCTTCAATCATTCCCGCCTGAGAAAAGAAACCATGCACCAGCCCATCAAAGCGACGCACCTCAACCTCGACACCAGCGGCGATTAAACGCTCAGCATAGGCTTCTCCCTCATCCCGCAGGGGATCATACTCGGCGGTCATCAGCAGCGCTGGCGGCAATCCCGATAGATCTTCGGCATTGATTGGACTAGCAAGGGGGTCTGCGCGCTGCTCAGGCTGCGGGCAATAGAGATCCCAAAACCAGCTCATCATGGTTCGCGACAGCAGATAGCCATCGGCATTATCACGGTAAGAATCACTCTCCATCCTGGCATCAGTGACCGGATAGATAAGCAGCTGCATTGCTATCGCAGGACCATTGCGGTCTCGGGCCATAAGGCAAACCGCAGTGGCCAAGGTACCGCCAGCGGAATCGCCACCGACGCTCACTGGACTCGCCAGCCCACCAATATTTTGTAAGTTTGCCTCAGCCCAACAGAGGGCGGCATAGCAGTCCTGCGGTGCCGCGGGGAATGGATGTTCCGGTGCCAGACGATAGTCCACCGCCACAACAATGCACTCAGCGCCGGCACAGATCTCACGGCAGTCGCGATCATGGGTTTCGAGATCGCCGATCACCCAACCGCCGCCGTGAAAATGCACATGCACTGGAGCGGGAGCAGCACTGGGGCGATAAATACGCACTGCAATCTCACCGGCCGGGCCGTCGATCATCAGGTCTTCAACACTGTGAACCACAATCTCTGGCAGATCCGGCTGCATCTCCCGATACATGGCGCGACTTTCGGCAACCGCCATCTCGTAGAGTTCTGGGGCGTCCTGTGTGGCTATATGAGCCAAAATCGCAGCGGTGGCAGATTCCAATGGCATGGTCTTATCCTTTTGTTTTTATCGAGTTCGGATTTGATTCTGTCGTCTTAGGTGCTTAATAAAGTGAAAGATAAAGTATTTTTCAGCAATACGCCAAAACCCTTCGCACAGAGTACGAAGGGTTTTAACGCCAACAAGGTATATCGGGGGGAAGCAACCTTGCTGAATTCTCAACTTCAGAGCTCTTAATTTTAGAGCTTAAGATTTAGAGCTTAAAATTTAGAGCTTAACCAAACATTTGCCCGTGCTATTGCCATCGAGCATATCGATAAACGCCTGCCCAGATGACTCAATACCCTGAGACATATGCACCGGACTGACCAATGTGCCAGCCTTGAGCATGGCAGCAATATAATCCAACGCCTCGGGATAGCGATCCACATAGTCTGAAAACATAAAGCCTTCAGCTTTTGCCCGCTTGGTAATTAACTCCCACATATTGGCAACACTTTCATGCCCACCCTCGCGTTCGTACTGAGACACCGCACCGCAGAGAACCACTCGAGCATTTTCCGCCAGATGACCGAGCATAGAGCCGAGCATGGGTCCGCCAACATTATCAAATATAATGTCTGCACCATTGGGGGCAACCGCGGCCAGCTGATCATCGAAGGACTCGCCGGATTTGTAATCGATAACCTGGTCATAGCCAAGAGTATCCTGCAACCAGGCACACTTTTTGGGGCCGCCAGCAATACCGACAGTGGAGCAGCCTTCAGCTTTGGCCATCTGTCCAGCGAGACAGCCAATGCCACCGGCAGCAGCGTTGATCACAAAGACATCACCGCTTTTCGGTGCGCCAATATCCATCAGACCAAAATACGCAGTCATGCCCGAGGGGCCGAGACTGGCGAGATATTCATAGGGTTCCACACCGGGATCCAGATCGAGGATCGCCATAAAGTCGGTGCCATCATCAACGCTGTATTGTTCCCAGGAGGTTCTGCCCATTACCGCGCTGCCAACCGGATAACCGCTGTGACGAGACTCAATAATGGTGCCCATAATAATGCTCTGGACCGGTTCACCCAGGGGCATAGAGGCGAGATAATTATCGCCAGAATCTTCGTTCATCCACTGGCGAAAGCCGGCATCCATAGAAAGGTAGGTGTTCTGAATCAGAAACTGGCCCTCTTCTAGGCTCGGCACTGGCTGTGTATCCACAGCGAAATCCGCCGCTACTAAATGCTCTGCTGGCCTGCGTGCCAGCAATACGCGAGTGTTCATTTGCGTCATATATCTGTATCCATTTTTATTAGTTATGCTGACAGCGCAAGACAATAGCAGCTCTCATATTTAATCCATATGTTACCTGAGGGAATCCCACAGGTAAATAACAAACATGTTTGATGGTTTTTATTGACTGAGACTAGGCGGCCAAGTAGTATTCACGCTGTTATTCACATAATAAAAAAAGCAGTTTCCGACCCCGCAGTTGTGCTGGGGCCCGCTAAAAATCATACCGGAGGCCTGCAATGGCAGCTCAAGAACCACAGCATTTTTCTGATCACCTAGAAATTCAAACGGTGCTCAATCTCTACGCATCCGCCATCGACAAACGCCAATGGTCGCAACTGGAACAGGTATTTACTCCAGATGCAGTGGCTAACTTTATTGGTATTGGTCAGTTTGAAGGCCGCCAGGCGATCAGTGATCTGATCTCCAGCGTGCTCTCCCAATGCGCAGCCACTCAGCACCTGCTGGGTAATTACGAAATCCAAGTAACCGGCGATGAAGCTCATACCACCTGCTATCTGTCTGCTATGCATGCCGGGCTGGGTGACTATGAGGGCGAAGTGCTTATGGTCTGGGGTGAGTACACTGATAAGTTAGAGCGCACTCCTGAGGGATGGCGCATTACTCAACGGGAACTAAATTCCATTTTTGCCCAGGGTGATATTGGCCTTAACGGTTAAGCGCTTAGGGCTTAGGTGCTTAGGTAAAGATCGCAAAAAAGTGCTGCCTGGTTTAGCCTAGAGCCAGGCAGCAGTTCTAAGAATTATAAAAAAACACTAAATAGCGAGCTTCCGAATATGATCCAACTGCACTCTCATCACGATATCGGTTCGCCAATCGAGACCATCTGGCAGCTTCTGATGGACTTTGGCAATATTGAAGCCTGGTGGCCGGCCAACGCACCGATTGATATTGATCGCGTCGAACTGGATGGCAGCGGTGTCGGTATGACCCGGCATATTTACAATGTTGGCTTTGACTCCCCTGTCAGTGAACGCCTCGACGCACTGGACCTCGCCAACCATACCTTGCAGCTCTCAATAGTTGGCCAACGACCTGCCGGACTATTGCACTATCAGGCCACTGGCAAACTCACAGTCTTAGATGACGGCGGTTGCCGCCTCACCTATGACTCCGAATTTATCGCCGAAGAAGGCCGTGAAGACGAAGCCAGGGCCTTCCTTCTTGGAGCCTATGAGCTTATGTATATAGGCTTAGATGGCGTCGGCAACTAAGCCGCGCTAAAACCGTATTCTGATTAACAGGAATTCCCATTATGTTAGCTATCTCCGCACGAATTGAACTGGCCTCTAAAGACATCGCAGCTTATATAGCCGCTGCACAGAGCATTGTTGAACCCACTCACGCCGAACCCGGCTGTCATCTCTACGCCATCGCCGTGGATATTAATCTGCCCAATGTGATCTGGATTACCGAGCAGTGGGAAAACGACGACGCGCTGTTAGCGCACCTGGGTATGCCCCATATTGTCGACTTTATGGCCTTCTGTGGCACGGTGGAAATCACTGGCATGAATGTTATTCGCTATGACCTCTCAGCGGTGGGCCCTCTAGTACTACCCGAAGCCTAAACCCTTCATCAGGTAAGGAATATTGAGCATGACTATTGCAGAAAACTACAATCGTATTATCGCGCGCATTATCGATGACGTAGACAATAACACTACAGACCAAGCCTCAGGCACTTTAGCGGTACCCTCGGAGAATTATACTGATGCCGATATCTGGCAGCAGGAAATGGACCTGATCTTTAAAAAGGTTCCGGTGTTTGTGGCGCTCACCGCAGAACTGCCCAATGCCGGCGACTATAAAACCTTTCAGTTTCTCGATAAGCCGCTGCTGATTACTCGCCTTAAAGACGGCACCGCTCGAGTGATGCTCAATGCCTGCTCCCACCGCGCCATGACTGTGGCCACTGAACCCTGCGGCAATAAGTCGCGCTTTACCTGCCCCTATCACGGCTGGATGTACAGCAATGACGGCATGCTTCGCGGCGTTGCAGATCAAGCCAAGTTTGGTGATTTTGATAAACAGACCAATGGTTTAACTCAGCTTCCTGTGTACGAGCGTGGCGGAATGATTTTTACCGTACTTGAGCCCGGTGATGAAGAAGTAGATTTTGACGGTTTTTTGGGCGGCATCATGGAAGACATCGGCCGTCTGGGAATGGAAAACTGGCATTTCTGTGGTCAGCGCAAGATTGATGGTGCCAACTGGAAAGTGGCCTATGACGGCTACCTAGAAGGCTACCATTTTGCCGCAGCCCATCCAGACACCATCGCTGAGCGCACCTATTCCAATGTTATGGAGTTCGCCGCCTACGGCCCCCACACATTGATCTGTTTTCCCCATTTGGCGATTAAAGAAAACCTTGCCGATGTGGCACCAGAGGATTATCACAAACACGAAAACAATGGTTACGATTGGATCCGCACGCTGTTTCCCAATATCTCATTGTTTGTGGCACCAGAAATTACTCTGATCAGCCAGATTATTCCCGGCCCGCTGCCGAATCAGAACACCACCTATATCAACTTTATTCACCCCACCAAGCCAGCGGGAGAAGATACCGAACTCCAGGGCATGATGGACTTCTTCCAGGAAGTGGTGGATGTGGAAGACTACCAGGTGGGCCTCAAGATCCAGAAAGGCCTAGAGTCTAATGCCCATGCCAATGTCACCTTCGGTCGCAATGAAGCGGGCAATCAGCTGTTTCATCGCTGGGTTGAATGGTATCTGGCCCAGGATCCTTCCGCGGCAAAACCTGAACTCGATAACAACAAAGGTGTGTCATGAGCATTCACGAAAACCGCGCAGGCCGAATCAATTGCTTACTAATTGCCGGCGGTGTCTGGCACGACATTGACCATGCGCGACTGGAATTATTAAAGCTACTCTCGGAAGACGATCGTTTTCGGGTTCGCGTTTTTGAAGACTATGAAAATATTCAGGCGATTGAAGAAGCGGACTTTATTGTCAGCTACACCTGTAATGTGGTACCCTCTCTGAGCGCTCAGGAAGCCCTCAAAGCCTGGGTTGAACGGGGCGGTCGCTGGTATGCACTGCACGGCACCAATTCAATTATTCGACTGATGTCTAGTGGCCTCTATGGCACGCCAGAATGGGCGCCACTGTTTGTGGAAACCCTCGGTTCTATGTTCCGTTCACATCCACCGATTGCCCCTTACACTGTCTCTGTAGCGGATTCCAATCATCCCTTGGCTCAGGGGATTGAACCCTTTGAGTCGGACGATGAACTCTATCTGATGAAAACCTATGGCGACCTCCACGTTATTCTGGATACAGAGTACGGAGGCAAGGCCGAAGGCTTTGAAGAAGATCAATGGGAACATGCTCGTCACCCAGTGTTTTATACCCACAGGGTTGGCGAAGGGGAAGTGCTCTATTTAACCCTGGGGCACTGTCGTCACCACCATGATATGCAGCCCATGATGGACTACTGGCCGACTATGGATCGCGGTTCATGGGACTTGCCGGTGTTTTACCAGCTGCTGAGACGGGGTATTCAATGGGCGATTGAGCCTATGGATAAAGGGACATCCGATGCACTGGCGAAAGCGCGAGCTGCTGTTGAATAGTGTTTGGTTTTGCTAGATATAAAAAAGGGGCATTTAAAATATGTCCCTTTTTTTCGTTTCGCTTCTGGTACTAATATTGATACTAAAAATAGGACTACCAGCGCAGCTTTAACTCGTTAACCACACCCACAATACCACTGCTAAAGCTAATCGGACTGCTTTCATCCACCGCAAAATCGGGAATCCGCTTGAGGAATTCTTCTATCGCAATACGCAGCTCAACCCGAGCCAAATTTTTCCCCGGACAGGTATGAGCGCCGCGACCAAAGGTCAGACTATTGCCCTGCTTGCGGCCAAATTCTACATCCACTGCATTGGCGGTAAAGCTATTATCCATACCCGCCAGTGGCGTTGGTGCGGCGATCATATCCCCCGCCTTTAACTGTACGCCGTGAAACGCCATATCTTCGGTTACTTCTCTGGCTACAGTGACCAGCGGAAAGCGCCTTAAAATCTCTTCAACCGCTGCGGACGCACTGACCTCCCCCTGCGCTATCTGGCGACGATGAGCTGGGTTGCGAGCCAAAAACAAAAATACAAAACCGAGCAGATTCACCACCGTATCCACACCGGCAATAAACACCTGAATGGAGAGCTTAATCGCTTCCTCGCGAGTTAGGCGACGACCATTGGTTTCCGTATTAATCATGCGGCTAAGCATATCGCTGCCATCTTGACCCATGCGTTGATCCACATAGGGGGCAATATAATCTTTCAGATTTTGCAGTGCATCGGCAAAGCTAATACTGCCATCCGGGCGAATTAACTGGTCGGTCCAATACTTGGTCTGGGGTATATCATCTTCTGGCAGATCCATCATCGAGAGGAAAACCCGAATCGGCAGAATATCGGCAAAGTCACGGGTGAAGTTACACTCGCCCTGCTCCGCAAATCCATCGATCAGCGAGGTAACAATGCCGCGAATATCGTCGCCCATGGCATTAACCGCAGTTGCTGCCATGGTCTGATTTAGGGTCTTGCGATAAAAGTGGTGTTCCGGGGGATCTATGGTGGTGGGCAGCAGACCATGATCGGCACTGTGGCTCTTGGGAATAATAATACTGCGGCTGGAAAAGCGCGTGAAGTCAGTGAGAACCTCTTCGATAATCGCCGAGCGCGTCGGCAACCAGTGGCCCTCATTGGCCGGCGTCCAAACTAGGGGACAGGAATCATCTTCTTGCAGCAGCGTCGCCCAGGCCCGATGAAAGTCATCATCCAAGCCCGGTGGCGTATAGATATTAAAATCTCTGATCAGATGCTCAGGTACATGCTCTGGAACCACCGAATCAGTCATAACCTACCCCAGGCGTTTCGAATGGGCCGCATCTGCTGTGACAACCGAACCACTCATATAACTTGCTGCTTTGCTCGCCAGCAGCAAGATAGTGCCGTCCAGCTCCGACAGAGCACCTGCTCGTCCCAGGGGAAGGTTGGCCAGATCGGCCTGACCTGCTGGCGTCTCGTAATAGTCCGCCACCATATCCGTGTAGAGAAATCCGGGAGCCAGTGCATTAACGCGAATATCGTTTTCGGCTAACTCATGGCCCATCACACTAGTGAGCTGGTTAACCGCGGCTTTCGAGGCGCTGTAATGGGTCAATCCCTTAAAGGAAGACACCGCACAGATAGACGAGATATTAATAATATTCCCCGATTTGCCTGCGGCGACCATACGCTGAGCACCTTCCTGAGCCAAGTTAAACACGCCCTTAACATTTACCGTCAAGACGTTGTCCCACATGGACTCTTGCATCTCTAAAAAGGGTTGAGCACCTGTGGCACCAGCATTACAAACAATAATATCCGGCGTGCCAAAGGCCTGTTCTGCCAGATCATAGCCGGCTTTAACTGAGGCGCGATCGGTGACATCCATGGCCACGGCCAAGGCTTTTCCACCTTTGGCAACAATCCGCTCGGCGAGACTATCGAGCAGATCGATTCTCCGCGCAGCACAGATTACCGAGACGCCATGAGAGGCCAGCATTTCTGCGATATGTTCGCCCAAACCACTGGAAGCGCCACTGACTAGTGCGACCCGGCCCTTTACAGAAAAAATAGTATCTGTCACAAGATTTACCTTTTTTTATTATTTGGCTCTCAAATTACAGAGCTTGTTAATTACAGAGCTTTTTAACTAAAGAGCTTTTTAAGTAAAGAGCTCTTTAATTAGAAAGCTTTTTGATTAGAAAGCTTTTTAGCCAAAAAGCGTCCCAACCAGCAAGCTTTCTTAAAACTGAATACGCTTAGTGAAGCCACCATCGATAACCACATTGGTGCCTGTGGTGTAACCGGAAAGCGGACTCAACAGCAGTGCAACCTGAACACAGACCTCTTCAGGTGAGCCCATACGGCCAGCAGGAATATTGGCTACTGTGCCCTCGTAAATCTCTGGCATCGCCGCGCGAATATCTTCCCAAGCGCCACCTTTAAAATAGATTGGACCGGGGCTGACGCTGTTAACGCGAATGCCTGCTGGTGCCAATTCCTGAGCCAGATTGCCAAAGTAGTTCAGCAGTGCGGCTTTCATTGCGCCATAGGGTACGGCACCGGCAAAGGCTTCCAGAGAAGCGGTAGAGCCAATGCTAACAATGGCGCCACAATCAGAGGCTTCTAAATAAGGCTTAACCGCATTGACGGCTTTCCAGCTCGCCAGCACGTCGGCTTCGAAGTTACTTCTCCAGCCAGACTCTTCGTTGTCGGCGCCACCAGCACTGACGTTGGCAACAAACCCATCGACGCCACCCAGGGCTTCGGCACAGGCTTTAATCCAGGCTTCAAGTGAAGCGCTGTCAGTCACATCTACCACTTCACCGTGAGCTTTAACGCCCATAGCTTGGATCGCGGCAACCGCAGCAGCGACTTCGTCGGCGTTGCGCGCACAGATGCCCACATCACAGCCTTCGGCGGCCAGAGTTTTTGCCAGAGCGAAACCAATGCCTTTTGATGAGCCGGTAATTAATACTGTTTTATTTTTTAGCTGAAGATCCATAGTGATCGTTCCTTATTATTCGAATGTAATTTGGTTAACTCTCATCTTTAAGAAGAGAGCTCAGCACTTAGCTTAGAGTAGCGCGACAGGTGAGAATCTCTGGAGCCAAACATCGCCCCTATCACCGCCAGGCGTTTAAAATAATGTCCGACACTAAATTCGTCGGTTGTGCCTATACCACCGTGGAGCTGCACCGCGTTGTGTGAAACATAGCGACCGGCCTTGCCTACTTTGGCCTTAAGGGCGGCAACACATTGCTCTGCATCGGCGGCGTTGTTATCCAATTTCCACGCCGTCGCCATCAGCAGCGAACGAGTTAATTCAATTTCCATAAACATATCGACCATGCGATGACGCAGCACCTGAAACCCAGAAATCGACTGACCGAACTGCTTGCGCTGTTTGGTGTAGTCCACTGTGGCGGTTAGCAGAGCGTCCATGGCTCCCACTGCCTCAGCACAGACTGCCACCATGGCGCGAGAAAACACCGGTGTGGCTATAGCAAAGCCATTGTTCAATTCACCCACCAGGGCTTGAGCCGTTACCGCAACATTGTCCAGCTGTAACTCAGAGGCAGAGCGACCGTCATAGGTTTTATAATTTTTTAAGGTCAGGCCCGGGGCATCACTGCTGATAAAAAACAGACTGATACCTTGGCTCGAGCCGCTCTCGTCAGCGGCAGCGCCAGTGCGTGCAGAGACAACAAAGCAATCTGCTTCTGGGCCATTTAGTACCACGGTCTTTTTGCCGTTCAGTACAAAGCTATTTTGCTCAGAACCGTTAGCACTGGCCTCAGCGGTTGCTTGAACATAAGTGGGATCGGCAACACCGCCCTCTTCCAAGTAGGCAAATGCGCCCTGTAATTCACCGGCGATCAGGCCGGATAGATACTGCTCTTTGATCGCGGGTTGAGCACCGGCTTCAATAAGACCGCCAACCAGCACCACGGATTCAAGATAGGGTTCAAGTACCAGATACTTGCCAAACTGTTCACAGAGAATCATGGTCTCCAGAGCACCGCCACCGAAGCCATCGGACTCTTCTTTAAAGGTCATCGCCAGCCAACCCAATTCTGCAAAGGTCTGCCATTGATCAGCGTCGTATCCGCGAGTCTGCTTAACGGCGGCTTGGCGGCTATCAAAACTGTAGTTGTCGCGAAGGTAACGCTCTGCGCTGTCGCGCAACATGTTTTGCTCTTCGCTATATTCAATAAACATTCAATTTCCTATTTCTGTTGCTGTTTTTTATTCTGCTTTTTACAGCCTTCTCTAGTAAAGCGTCAAAGGTGCAATACTCGCTTGGCGATAATGTCCCGCTGAATTTCAGCCGAGCCGCCATAAATGGTTGCGGCGCGGTTGTTGATATATTCGGCCATGGTGGTGAGGCCGCAGCTGGGGCCGATGGCCTCCCCTTCAAATCCGGGAAGCAGTGCATCGAGCTGTTTCACAAAGGCATGTTCGGCCATTATTTCGACACTCAGTTCATTAAAGCGCTGGCCGATTTCTGTACCCATCACCTTGATCAATGAAGACAGTGCACCGGCATTGCCGCCGGCAACAAAGGCGCCTTTAACCCGCAGTTCGGTAAATTCTAGCGCCAGTGCATCAACCGCAACATCGGCTAATTTAGCCTCAAATACGAGGTTATCTTTCCACAGGCCGCCGTCACCAGAAAGTTGCGTGCTGGCCTGGCGATCAATTTTCGCCATCTGTTTTTTGTGATCGATAGTGAAGTTGTGGCCACCGCGCTCAAACTCCAGCAGTGACTTGGCCACATCCCAACCCTGATTTTCTGCGCCGACTAAATTGGCAGCGGGAACCCGCACATCATCAAAATAGACCTGACACTGCTCAACGGTGCCGTCGAGACCCACTATGGGTTCAACGGATAAACCCTTGGTGTCCATATCCACAAGAATAAAGCTGATGCCAGCCTGAGGCTTGCCCTCTTTCGAGGTGCGAACCAGACAAAAAATCTTATTCGAGTGCTGGGCGTAACTGGTCCAAATTTTTGAACCATTAATAATGTAGTCATCGCCATCGCGAACTGCGGCGGTGATCAATGACGCCAGATCCGATCCGGCGCCGGGCTCTGAATAACCCTGACACCAGACATCTTCGCCGGAGAGCATGCGCGGCAAGTAATAGTCTTTTTGTTCTGCACTGCCGTAGCGAATCAGCATGGGGCCGAGCATCTGCAGGCCCATGGCGAATAGCGCTGGGGCATTGGCCAGTTTGCACTCTTCTTGGAAGATATAGCGTTGGCTCAGTGTCCAGCCCGTGCCGCCATGTTCTTGGGGCCAATCTGGGGCGAGCCAGCCTTTGGCATGGAGAGTTTTGTGCCAGTCCATGGTTGCATCGAAATCGGCAAACACACTGGTCATCAGTTCACCCGCGCGCTTGATTTCTGGGGTCAGAGACTCAGCCAAAAAAGCGCGGACCTCATTGCGGAAAACATTGTCAGTCATAAATCATCTCTGTTGAAGTGCGGCCTTTACACTAAACAATCAAGCCTGTTTTTATTTTATGGCTATAGCCAAACGAATGCAATGGAAGAAACACAAACACACCACTCGCCAGTCTATATATTGCTATCAGCGCCAAAAAATCAGCCCTCAGATTCAATCAACGCCTTCACCTGCTGACGCAAAACATCCTTGCGCACTTTTCCGGAAGCAGTTTTCCCCAGCTCTTCACTCAGCTCAATGCGCTGAGGCCATTTTTGTTTAGCCAATCCGCTCTCCTGCAAATAGGCTTGCAGCTCTGGCATGGCAAAAGTGGCTGAGTCACGCATCACTAGAAAGGCACAGACGCCCTCCCCCAGTCGTGCATGGGGCATAGCAACCACGGCGGCCTCGCTGATCATCGGGTGACGATGCAAGACATCCTCAATCTCACGGGCGGAGATATTTTCGCCACCGCGAATGATGATGTCCTTTTTGCGATCGGTGATCACAATGGCGCCCTCTGGCGTGATATGGCCTATATCACCCGTGGCAAAGTAGCCCTGGGTATTGATCGCCTGGCGAGTCTGCTGCTCTTTGCCATAGCCGAGCATCAGTGCCGGGCCTTTTACTAGGATCTCGCCATCGGCGCCCTGGATCAAAGTCTGACCCTCGTCATCGACAATCAGTACATCCCAGTTATTAATGCGGCCATCGGTTGTGGCGGCCAACGACTCTTGTTCCGGCTGCATAAAGCCGACAGTGATCAATGGCGCTTCGGTGCAGCCGTAGACTCTAAATGCACGGCAGTTAGCGAAAACGCGGTGGGCATCGGTTATTAGGGTCGGCGGCACCGAGGCTCCACCGCAGGCAAAGAAGCGCAATGTGGGTAAATCCAGTGAATCCCGCTGGGCTTTCTCAACGAGCTCTTGTAAAAATGGCGTGGCACTCACACAGCCTGTAGCGCCCACCTTCTGTATATAGGTAGCAGCCAGATCTACATCCCAGCGTTCCATAAACGCGGTTTTACAGTTGCTAATAAAAGCCTGCTCAATTCCATTGGCAAAGCCGGTGATATGGGTCACTGGTGAGGGCATCAACATCACATCGCCCTCACCTAAGCCCCAACCTTCGACGCCATTGTCTATGGCTCGAGATAGGGACTGATGGGAATGTCTCACCGCTTTGGCGCGACCGGTGGTGCCGGAGGTGTACATCAGCACCTTGACTGCAGACATATCGGTGGGCTGTTTTTCAGGAGTGGGCTCACTGATGTTTTGAATTAGAGTTTCGTAGCGCAGCATCTGGTCATCGGCGGCTGGGTGACGCACCGCGATCACATGTTGCAGATCCGGCAGCTCAGGGGATAGACGTTCAATCATTTGCGGGAAGTCATAGCCACGATAGGTGCCTGGGATAAAGAGACAACGACAACGACTGTCGGCAAGAATAAACGCCAACTCATGATCTCTGTATATAGGTATCACTGGGTTGACCACCAGGCCCAACCACACTGCCGCTATATCAATAGCCACGGTCTCTCGCCAGTTGGGCAGCTGAAAACTAATCACATCGCCGGCCTTAAGGCCAAGGCTAGACAATGATGTAGCCAAGGCCATGGCCTCTTTAAAAACACTCGCGAACTCAATGTGTTGGCCACTCTCTAGATAAATAGCAACTGCCTCAGGCGTGCTGATGGCTTTTTCTTGAGCATAGTCGGCTAGGTTTTTGGTACGTAATCGCATTGTCGGCCTTAGAGTGCTAGTCGGAGTAATTAAATGGCTCTGGACTTGGATTGGCTCGCTGGCCACCCTGCCCAATATTGGCTTGATTAAACTGTGCTCAAGTTAACCCAGATTATAAAAACATTCAATATTGTTTGTAATTTAACAAAGGAAACCACTTTGTTTATGAGGTCACACTGAACCTTTCGTAATGTAATCAACCACCTATCCTTTTAGTTAGCCATAAACAGAGTATCAAGCTGCCCATTTTTAGCTCAGTTAGCGGACAATCAAACCAATAAAATATGTTGAATTTTGCCAATCAGGGGTTTATATTCAACGCAGTCGAATTAAAAAGCAGTCTCGATTGTTTTTTGTTTGCAGGGAGATAAAGCGTAAAGATGCCGCCTGTAAAGGGCTGCAGAGAAACTAGTTTGAACAAAATTATAATAATGTCCTGAGGGGATAAATCGATGAATTATCAGAAAAACTTTAAGAAGCAGGTGCTACCAGCCCTGATTTCTGTGTGCATGTTGCCTTTGTACGCCAATGTAGCCGTTGGTGCCACCATTCTTGAGGAAGTCGTTGTTACTGCTCGAAAGCGTCAAGAATCCATTCAAGATGTGCCAGTTGCTGTATCGGCAATCACTCCAGGTCAGCTAGAACGCGGTTCCATTACAAGCTCTCTTGAGCTAGGTAAACTGGTTCCAAACGTAGAACTGCACGAAACTGCGATTGGCTCTGAATCTCTTAGCGCTTCAATACGTGGCATGAGCTACGATGATATTGAAAAGTCAATCGAACCAACGGTTGGTGTTGCTATTGACGGAGTGTTCTTGGCCAGTAACTCGGGCGGTGTCTTTGACATGTTTGACGTTGAGTCTGTCGAAGTGCTCCGTGGGCCCCAGGGCACATTGTTTGGTCGCAACACTATTGGTGGCGTAATTAGCGTCAATAGAACGCAGCCAACTGGCGAATTTGGTGTGAAATTGGAAGCCACTTTTGGCGAAGAAGATCTGACTGATATCAAAGGCATTATTAACTTGCCGTTGGGTGATAGAGGCGGCATCAAGCTTTCCTTTAAAGATGTTGAGTCTGACTCTCACGTCTACAACACTACGCTAAATGATCGTCGCCCAATGAAAGATTCATCGACTGCGTCTATATCGGTGAAATATGACCTTACTGACAACACAACTGCACAGTTAACTTTTGATGATTACGACCATAACACCACTGCAGCTGACTCCGTGTTTGTTGCTACAGGGTTCCTTGCAACGGTCGGCTACAACGAAGGTGCAGCGGCTTCCGAAGCGAATGATTGGAAAACATCTCCTCAGCTTAATGCGCTTACGGCGACTCTGGAGGGCGAAAACACGACCTTCAAGTTATCCCATTCTGGCGAAAACTACGAGATCAAGTACATTATGGGTATCATGGACTACAAAGAAAAAGTCCGTGAATCGTCTTGGGGAACACCTGGCGTGTTTTTCCCAGTTGATAGAGATCAAACCTTTAAGCAGACTTCCCATGAACTGCAGTACATTTCAGACCTAGATGGCCCGATGAACTTCGTTGCTGGCATCTACACGCTGGAAGCTGACTCGGACATCAGCTCTGGTCCAATTCAAAACTTCCATGCTTTGCACTTTCTGGACAGCACCGCCTACTTTGGTGAAATGAGCTATGAAATCAATGATCTATGGTCATTTACTTTAGGCGCTCGTTACACTGAAGAAGAGAAAGAGCTCAATAGTCGCTCTTACCCGCAAGTTACAGGTAACGCGGCACGACTCGCCAACAGCTCCGATCCAGCTGATCTGCTAAATTTTGCCAACCCAACCTTCGAGGATAACAACACGTCATTCCGAGCAGTGTTGCAGCGCGAAATTGAGTCTGGAATGGTTTATGCCTCTTACTCAACTGGTTACCGCAGTGGTGGTTTCTTCAACCGAGGCATTACACCTTTAGAAACTCAGCCGTTTAAGTCAGAGGAAGTAACCAGCATAGAGTTGGGTCTTCGCAGCAACCCAACTGACAATACTCAGATCAACCTTACTGTCTTTAATGCTGAGTACACCGACAAACAAACTACCGTTATTGTTCCTGCAGAAGATGCGCTCTGTGCAAAAGAGCAGAACGAAGCAGGTAGTGTGACCTGTTCTTTTGTTCGTAACGCAGGTGAGGCGACAATGAGCGGTATCGAGTTTGAAGGTATGTACATGCCCTCAGATGCTCTTACGCTTCGCCTTAACTTTGGTACGCTTGACTCCGATTACGATGAATACAATTACAACGGCGTAGATATCTCCGCTCAAGCACGCATCCTGTATGCGCCAGAGTTAACCGCTTACCTAGGTGCTGAGCACACGTCAGAACGCGCTGGTGGCACACTGACTCTGAACGCTGGATTCAGCCACAAAGGTGAAGTAGAGACTCAGGCAGATTGGTCTACCTACAACCCTGTGACTGGCCCAGAAGTCACTATTGAAAGCTTCCAAACTTTGGATATCTCCGCAACCTACATGAGAGAAATGGGTAACGGCACTCTAAAAGTACGGGCTTACGGTACTGATGTACTAGAAGACGGAAACCGAGTAGGCCGCCGATATGATGCCGGCGCATTTGCTTGGGCTGAGCTAGTTCCCCGTCGTCAGATGGGTGTAAGTTTAGGATATGAGTTCTAAGTATCTGAACTCTTAAGAAGCAGTAACTAAAAGGCGGTTGAACTTGGTTCAACCGCCTTTTTTTATATTTTTCGCCTAACAAAACCACTAACAAATCATCCATAAAAAATAGGCACGCAACCATGCGACAAACTGAGACTACAGTACTTAACCCTCATATCGAGGATGGCATTCTGTGGCTAACAAAGAATAATCCTCAAGATAATTTTGGTATGTCTGTGGCCATGCTCAAGGCCATGGGCCAAGCTCTTCACAGTATTAGTCATCAGCCTGATATACGCGCAGTCGTTATCGACGCCGGCGGCCGTGGCTTTCATTCCGGTGCTGTGGCCGTAACAGAGCTGCAACCTCGACTGGAAGATCTAGGCCGCGATGACTTTCAGCGGCTGGTCAAAATGGGCCATCAACTGGGCAGCCAGATTGCCGCATTGCCTATTCCAGTGATTGGCGTAGCCCGCGGTGGTGCCTTGGGCGGCGGTCTTGAACTGCTACTGCGCAGCGATTTTCTCTACTGCCTTGATGGGGCACGCTTTAGGTTTCCTGAAGTGACTCTGGGCTTTGTTGCCGCCTGGGGTGGCACTCAGTTAGCGGCGCGACTGATGCCCTTTAGACGGGCTCAGGAGATGCTTTTACTGGGCGAATCAATTAGCGGTGTTCAGGCTGCGGAGTTTGGACTGGTGACAGGCGCATTTGCCACTCCTGAGCTCTTGGATGGACATCTAAGCAGCGTACTCGAGCGCTTGCGTTACTGTTCACCTGCATCGGTGCAATGGACTAAGGAATGCTTAGGGGCTGCCTGGGAAGGCTCTCTCGATCTGGGATTAGACAGAGAGATGGAAGCGGAAACCGAAACCATGGATAGCGGCGACTTCCTCAAAGGCTTAGACGCACTGGGTAATGGCCAAGTCTATGACTACAGCACAGGAAAAGCCGTGGCAAAGAAAAGCCGCTGAGGACAGCGGCTTTTGGTTTTAGCAATCCTACTTTAGCTTTGCTTTTTTAACTTTCTTTACTTTCTTTACTATCAAACCTAACTCAAAAGCCCAAATCAAAAACCCATCTCTGTGGCCGTAGGAATACGGCGCAGAGTTTGGCCACCGGAAATATCCAACAGACTACCGGTCATAAAGCACTCATCGGATAACAGCCACAGGGCCGCGTTAGCCATATCATCGGTGCTGGGTAACTTACCCAGTGGAATCTCATTGATAAACGCCTGTTCAATGGCGGGCATAGCCAGGAAACCCTCGGTCATAGCACTGGGCGTAAAACCGGGCGACAGAGAGTTAACACGGATATTCTGTCCACCGTACTCAACCGCTGCGATGCGCACTATATGATCTGCCCCGCTCTTGGTGCCAGCATAAGCTGCCAGTCCCGGAGGCGCTAACAGGGCCGTCTGTGACGAGGTTGTCACCACTGAGCCACCGTCGCTCATGCGTGCGGTCATATGCTTGATAAACAGCGTGGTTCCGATTAAGTGAACATCGCAGCTCTGCTGTAACACTTCACGACTGACATCGGCAATCGCCGATGAGGTTTCGATACCGGCAAAATTAATTGCACCATCGAGCTTGCCGTAATGAGTTACGGCTGCATCAGCCAGAGCTGCAAGTTGCCCTTCGTCGGTAATATCGCAACCAACGGCGACTGCACCAATACTGTCGGCGATGGCCTGGACCTTATCCAGTCTGCGCGCGGCTAAGACTAATTTAGCGCCCTCGGCAGCGCAGCGATGTGCTGTAGCCGCACCCATACTGCGCTCGTCAGATGCGCCCAAAATAACAATGACTTTCCCTTCTAATCTCCCGGCCATAATTGTGCCCTCTAAGTCCGTAATAAATAGTTTTCTTATTTTTTATTAAATTTTAACCAGCTGCTTGCCAAAATTATGACCGGCGAAAAGACCCGCCAGACCAGCAGGACATTCTTCTATACCTTCCAAAATATGCTCTTTGACGAGGATCTTGCCCTCATCAACCCACTGACTTAACTGCTCTATTGCAGCGGGATAGCGGTCCACATGGTCGAGCACAATAAAGCCTTCCATATGAGAGCGGCGAATCACCAGCTGCATATAATTTTTCGGTCCCGGCGGCAGCGCTTTAGTTTGATAACCGCTGGAGATACCACCACAGAGAACTACCCGCGCATGGTTCGACAGATTGACCAGCGCCGAGTCGAGAATTTCGCCGCCGACATTGTCGAAATAGATGTTAATGCTGTTTTTGCACAGCTCTTTCATTCGGGCGTCGACGGATTCTGATTTGTAATCAATCACTGCGTCATAACCCAGCTCATCGATCAGCCACTGACACTTGGCCGGACCACCGGCAATACCAATCACACGACAGCCCATCAACTTGGCAATCTGACCCACGGTGGAGCCTGTGGCCCCAGCCGCACCTGAGATCACCACCGTATCCCCAGCCTTGGGTTTACCGATATCCAGCAATCCAAAGTAAGCGGTTAAGCCGGTGAGACCATAGATATGCAGTGGGTAAGCTATAGGCATCCCCTCAGGGATTTTTGATACTGGAAAGAGTCCGGTACCATCGCTGATAGCATATTCTTGCCAGCCAAAACCGCCCTGCACTCTATCGCCAACCTGATAGTCACTGTGCTTACTGGCAATAACTTCGCCCACTGCCATAGAGCGCATCACTTCGCCGATGGCCACCGGTGGTACATAGCTGCGCACATCGTTTAACCAACCACGCTGGGCCGGCTCAAAGGAAAGATAATGATTTTTTACCAGAAATTCGCCAGCCACTAAGTCGCGAACATTCTCGGTCTCAAAGTTAAAGTGCTCTGCGCTAACGGTGGTTTCTGGACGGGATTTTAAAGTCCACTTTTTATTGATTAAGGGTGCTGTCATGGGGTGTACCAAATAGGAGATGAGTAGGCGCGATCTTGAATGGTTTTGGGCGCACGGGGATCTATCTCGGCACCAAAGTATTTTTCGTCATAGGCAGTCCAGCGCGGCGTGGGAATCTGAATCACCCGGGCATAATAGAATGCACGCTGTTTTGGATCGAACTCGGGATCAGTCCAAACTGCGGTTAACTCGGCGGCCCCTATGCTATTGCTGTAGGTGACATTTTCACTGTCTACAGTGTTGCCCACAGCGGGAATCTCACCGGTTAACCAACTCTTGGTGCGGCCATCAGACAGGGCCACATCAAATATCTGTTCCGCGGTTTCGCCACTGGCATTGAGCCAGCCTTTAATAATCTGCACCCGATCAAGGTTGGCGCCATCGGGGTCTCTTGTCGCTGCCACCATAAAGCTTGGAGACTTAGCCTCGGGACTACGGGTTAAATCGCCGCCCATAGGAACACCCTTTGCATAGCCAATGCTGGCATAATCAGCGCTCAATACATCCGCCTGATCATAGTCCCAGCCACCAAAAAAGCGCAGCTTAATGCGGGTGCCTGATGTGGCATAGACTTCTCGACGCTTAATCGTGTCAAAAATCGATTCGCGAGTATTTTCCCCAGACCAGACCGCTGCCAGACCGGAGGATACTAGCCGCCAGATCTTCTGTAGCTGATCCGCCATACGCTTTTCAGTGCGGTCCACAGAGGGCTCATCATGAGCAAATTTGCCGAAGAAGTTATCTTCATTGGTCGTCGCCATGCCGGTGTGAGAATCGGTGCTGCCGATAATGCCGAACTTAAACGGATTGGTGCCCAGGTTGGCCTCATGGCGCAGACCTTCACGGAGTGCCGAGCGGGTATATTCGTACTGTAGCATCTCCGGCTGTTTATCCGTGCCCAGAGTAATATTGCCCTGATCCCAGGTTTCAAAATCAGCGAACTGATCATCTGGTGACAGATAGGGATGGGCCTCGCCATCGCCTTTGACTTGGGTGGTTTCATAGACCGGTTCCCAGCGTGCCCGCTTGCGGGCATAGGAGGCATCTAGGGGCAGTCCGTTTTCACGGTTCGGCGAGAACATACGGCCGTTGCTGACATTGCCGTTGTGGGCAATGGCAAGTACCTCACCCCCAGTTTGCTTTTCGTAGTCGGCCAGAGCGTCCCACAGATCTTCAGGGTCATTGCTGTGCTGGGCCGAAAAAGGGGTCATCTGAGATGCGGTCTCGGCACCATCCTTGTAGATCACCACGCGATGAAGATTGTCTCCGGTGATCATGGAGGTCCATTCGTAACCCACAAAGGCGGTAAATAATCCCGGCTCATTGTACTTGTCCGCGACTGCCGAGGCCTCCTGCCAAATAGAAGCGCGCAGGCTGTCCGGTGTCAGATACTCTGGTTCGCTAGTCTGAATCGCATCGGAGAAGGCCAGAGCCAAGCCCATCATATCCCCAAGACGCAATAATTCTTTCCATTCCGTACCCATCTCCCATGCATCTAAACGGGGATCATCGACGGCCATCTGGGCATAAATTCCCAGATACTCCGCATGATCTGTGACCGCTAAAAAGTCTAATGGGCGACGTAATTTTGCCGGCATGCCGTTATCCGCCTGCACGGTTTCACCGCGGGCAAATTTAAAGGCCTGATCCTTGGTCAGTCGCGTCTGCAGAATATAGGCATCAGCAGAGAGCTGTGAGTGCAGATGTAAATCACCCCAGTAGAGATTGGTTAAGCTTTCTCTTACCGGCGTTGAGTAGAGTAATTTTTGATCCGCCAGTGAGGGTTCTGCAGCGGTGGCCGATAGACTGACTGCCAGTACTAAGGCGGCCAAGCTAGAACCCTGAATAAGTTTGTGCATTAGTATTTTCCCTGTATAAAAAGGTTTTACTGGGCCACTTCGACCCGAATCAACTGTCCCTGATTTTTATTCGGCAACCAGACGGTAATGCGATCGGCGGAATTATCCACAACCACTTTCCGTGCGTCATACTCAACCGGCATCAGATAGCTCACTGTCTTTCCGGTCTCAGGATCGAGGCGTAATAGGCGGTCGGAACCGGTGCTGGATATCCAGATTTTGCCATTGCGATCTGGGCGTGCGTAGTAAGGGGATATATGTCTCGGCTGCAGTGGGAACTCAGTAATTTCATCGTTATCGAGATTGATCACCGCGACATTGTCGGCAAAGAATTCGGTAAACCAAAAACCATTATTGGTATCTCTATATCCTCGGCGCGGATAAGCATTGGGCGTCGGTGTCGGCACTAGGCGAACATTGCCTTCTCCATCAGAGCGGGCAATAGAAGACGCTTCAGGAGCCGTGCAGAGAAAATTCCCCGCGGCATCCTGATCCATCATGTAGCAGTAATTTAATTGGCCGACTCGATCGGGATCTGTGGGGAATGGTTTGTCATTAAAGAGCATTATGCCCTCCCCCACTTCACCGCTTTCAATATCCAAACGAAAGGCGTGCTCATGGCGTATACCGCCCTCGGGCACTGCAGTAATACCTGTGGCCCAAAGTCCCTTCTCATCAGCTCGAACGGGCCCAAGAAAAGGATTTTTCCAAATCACCGGCAGATCAAATGTCCGCCAGGTTTCGGTCTCTGGCGAGAAGGCTGCATGTTTATTGCCGCCAATGCCCACCCAGACAGTGTTATTGCCATCTACCTGGATATCCTGAACACCGACAATGCGACTGAGGCCCTCTTCGGGTTCGGGTAAATAGTTCGGCGCCGCCCATTCAGAAAAATCGCCGCTGCGGGGATCCAGTTTGCCAATAAAGTCCCAACCGGTATTGCCGTACCAAACATTGCCTTTGGAATCGACGTCTAAATCATGGATCACACTGGGCTGCCGGGGAATCGGGTAGACGGTGACTGTGGCATTGGTGCCTTCACCGGAGGGGCGCGGCAGAGTTTTAAGCGGGTAATCCCAGCTCGACTGCCCCTGACTCAAATTAACTGTGGCTAAATACTCGGCCATATCAGTGGCTTTGCGTCCGTACCAGATAAAATCTTTTAGCGGCAGCGGGTGGCGAACTATTTGGATACGATCGGCGGAGGCATGATCGGTCTCATAGGTGTGCATGCGCTGAATCACCTGAGCAAATTGCTCGGCGTTATAGCCGGAGCGAGCAATGCGCTCGAGACTGTGGCAGAAACCACAGTTGACCATATTGCGCACCAGCAGATCTTTATCGTCCTGAGTGCCGGGAAAGCTTTTGATCCAGTCTAGGGAGGTTAGCTGTGAGGCGAGGCGCAGTGGGTCGGTAACCGCTTTAAGACCAAGCTCAATCGATGATGGTTGGTCGTCAGTTACAACGATGCTCTGGGCACGGGTTAATTCATAACCGGCAGCCCGCACTGTAACCTCATAGGTACCGGCATCAATGCGCTCACGGCGAAGCTTAAACTCCCCTGCGGCATTGGAGGTCACTGCGGTTAATCGGGTATCGTCGGCGCCACGAAAAATCACCACAACGCCTTCCATCAGCTGTTCTTGGGGTGAAGAGACCCTGCCCGTCAGGGCAATATCAGATGGCGGGCTCTGGCGCTCAGTGCAACCCGCAGTGGCCAATAATAGCAGCAGACCCAAGCGCCGAAAAACAGTAAAACCTGGCCGGTGACTCATGATTATTCCTTGTAGGCAGACAGCGGCGTGACAATCTCAATCAGGTTGCCGTTGTTATCGCGAATAAACAGCAGCCGCACACCAGCCGCATCGAAGTTGGTTGGGGGCAGCTCTAATTCAACACCGCGACTTATTAGCTCCGCAGCCACGGCATCCACATCGGCGCTGCTAAACGCTAAGTGCACGTAGCCGCGATCGGACATGGCGGTAAAAACATCGGGGGCAACTTTCTCAGACTGGAATTCTTCGGCAGTGGCCACCACTTCAATCATAAAACCATTGGCGGCTATATAGCCCACTTCAACATCTTCGTAACCTGCAATGTCCCACTCACGAACCACTTCAAAACCGAGAACCCTGCGATACCAGTCGACGGTACCCTGATAATCATCAGTGGAAATCATAATATGGTCGGCACGCATCAAAGCTAACGGATTGGCTTTGGGCAGGCTGTCTGTCGGCTGTGTGTCATCGGCATAAGCCGCTATCGTCATGCACGAAAGCATCAATCCAATGATAATTGTTTTAAACATTTTCATGACCCCAGCTGATCGGAATTAATAATGTCAGTACTGACACCAGCATTGACATAGTCATTGAGTAATTCATGGAAACGCTGCACGCGCTTCTCCTGATGAGTCAGCATGCAGCCATTAAAGCCCCGGGAGTTAAGTCCCTGCTGCTGGCTGGTGCCAATACTCAGATCCTGATCTGCCACATAGCCCACTGACTGCCCATCGCCATAAACGCTGTGACGGTTTTCGGCCCATTCCAATGGCATGGGTCCTATGGGTGTCTCTATCTCAGTCATACCCTCAACCGGTGGCGCCAATACCCAGTGATGAAAAACGCATTTTGCCGGATCGGTAGGATGGGGTTCGGTGCGCAGTATCTGGCACTGTTCCGGCGACATGGTAATGGTCAGATTGGGGAATAATGTGCAGTGGAAATAATCCACCAGCTGCTGGTCGCTCATGTTTTCATAGTTGGTGAAACCACGCTCAGGTCCGAGACGGCGTTTGGCCGCCACAATTGCCTCGCGAATATCACCGGTGTGACCATTGTAATCAGCTGGGTCTATTTCCCAGGCTCGCGCCACATCATCTAGCGGTGAGGGGACATCGCCAGTATGGAATTCTGGGTTGCGGGTTGTGGCCTGATGGCCTTTCATCCACATAGAGTTATGACCGCTTTCATACATCTCAAACAAAGTGTCAGGCAGGCCGTCATTGATAAAGGTCGAGAGCTCTGGATGAATAGTAGGCAGGTGATAACTTTCGTTAAAGTTGTCGCGAATAATTTTCCAATTAAAATTGGCGTCCGCCGACAGATACATCACCCGTATCCAGTTATCGAGACCATAATCTTTAAGCCGCTCGGGCAATGGTGCAAGCCAATCCAATAGGGGCTTTACCTCTGGGTCCATGCAGTAAAAAATAAACGGGCCCCAGGTTTCACAGCGCACTTCGCTAAGGGTTACTTTTCCGCAGGGATCGCCATCGGGAAAATCATCGGGGTCCTGAACATTGACCAGCACACCGTCGGGGGAAAACTGCCAGCCGTGATAGCCGCAGGTTATGCGATCACTGCCACCAATCTCACCCAGTACTAGGCGATTACCGCGGTGGGGGCAGGAGTTGTAAAAGGCTTTAATGGAATCATCAGATTGGCGAATCATAATCACTGATTCGGTGCCCAGGTTGTGGCGCACGTAATCGCCCTCTTCTTCCAATTCCGCAACCATACCACCGAGATGCCAGACCTTTGGCCATAAATACTGATTCTCGCGGGCCATAAATTCTTGGGAGATATAGCGATCGGCGGTAATGGTGTCGCCCCGAACAGGAATATCAAATCCCTTGGCGTAGCGAGAAGTATCTGATGCTGCGGTCATAATGTGGCTCTCATTGATTAGCAGTGCTGATTAAAAGGGGAGTGGATTCAAGTAAAAAGAAGCAGAGCAGTACGAATTTTTCGTTTTAATAAAATCCTTACTGCTCGACATTCCGGGGGATCACTTTGCAATAAGACCGCCATCAACTACCAGCTCTGCGCCAGTGACATAACTCGATTCATCGGATGCTAAAAATAGTACGCAGTTGGCCACTTCTACTGGATAGCCCATACGGCCAAATGGCACTGTATCGCCGAGCTTTTCAAACTCATCGGGATTGTCGCGACGGGAGTCATTTTGGATATTGGTATCAATTAGACCTGGGTGCAGGGAGTTGCAGCGAATGCCGTCGGCGGCGTGTTCCAGTGCAATGCTCTTGCTGAAGATTTGTACGCCGGCTTTAGCAATACCGTAAACAGATACACCAGGAATTCCGCGCAGCGCGGCAACCGAAGACATATTGACAATCGAACCACCACCAGAGGCGATCATGGCCGGTAGGGCTTTTTTACAGCCAAGGAATACACTGCGGATATTCACATCCATCTGCAGATCATAATCGGCTACGGAGTATTCGCTGATCGGTCGCATTACGGCGATACCGGCATTGTTCACCAGAATATCGAGGCTGCCAAAGCGCTCTACGGTGGCATCAATCACTTCCTGCCAACGCTGCTCATCAACCACATTCTGCTCCATGGTCAGTACTTCAGCACCCATTGCAACCAGTTCTTTTTCCGCCGCGGCCAGTCCAACCAAATCGATATCGGTCAGTACCAGTTTGGCGCCCTCTTGGGCAAAACGCACGGCAGTGGCATGACCCAGACCGGGGTTAGACGCCGCACCGGTAATAATCGCAACTTTGTTTAATAATCTAGACATTGAATTTTCCTTATTATATTTTTTAAAATTAATTTGTCTTTTATTTAAATTCTATGTGTTTTTTTATTTTGTTCTTTTATTTTTTTTATTTTAAAAGCTAAATCGCATTCCAACCGCCATCCACTTCCAGCAAGCTTCCAGTGCTAAAAGACGATAGGTCGGAGGCTAAAAACATCACCCCATTGGCCACCTCTTCAGGAGTGCCAAGGCGCTTCATAGCATGCTTGGTAGAGAGTACCGATAGATCTTCAACCAGACTCACAACCAGTGGTGTGGCGACATTGCCGGGGCAGATTGCATTGATACGAATATCGCGATCGGCATACTCCACCGCCACTGTCCGGGTCAGTCCCGCCACGGCAAATTTGCTGGTGACATAGGGCGAAGCATTGGGATAGGTATTGCGACTGGTGGCCGAGGCCATATTGACGATGCGGCCACCGCCCTGCTCGAGCATTTGGCGAATTTCAGCCTGCATACAGAGCCATACACCTTTTAGATTGACTGCAATAACCCGGTCAAATTCTGCCTCGCCTACTTGGTGAAATTCCTGTAATGGGGTTGCGGTACCGGCATTGTTAACCGCTATATCCAGACGCCCAAAGCGTGCCACTAGGGCTGTCATCAAAGAGCCTACATCCGCCGAGTCACTGGCGTCGTTAAGTAATCCAAGTACCTCTGTGCCGTCCTGCTGCAGATTCTCAACCGCACGATCCAGCGCCTCTTGGGAGATATCGGTGATCACCAGTTTCGCCCCCGCAGCCGCAAATGCCTGGGCACAGGCATAACCCAAGCCAGCTGCGGCTCCCGTAATCAGCACTACTTTGTCTTTAAAATCAAAAGTCATAATGGGTTTATTCTCTTTATCAAACTGGGTTTGTTATAAAAAGCTCTTTTTCACAAGCTATTTTTAAAGAGCTATTTTTTAAAAGCTTTAGGTGGAGTTGCCCCCATCGACCATGTAGACGCCGCCGGTACAGTAGCTGCTGTCATCACTGCCCAAGAACACCATCATATTGGCGACTTCGTCAGGCTGACCGTAGCGGCCCAATGGCGTAACTGCCTCAACCATGGCTCTAAAGTCACCGGCCCCTGCCTCTGCGAAGCCATCTACAATAGATGCCATCATGCGTGTTTCAACAGGACCCGGGTTAACGGTATTAACTCTTATGCCGAATTGAGCGAATTCCAATGCGGCACAGCGCATCAGCCCAATTACGGCGTGTTTGCTGGCATTGTAGCAAGCGGTATTGGGCGAGCCCTGCACACCGGCACCTGATGAGGTGATCATAATGCTACCACCGCCGCCGTCGCGCATCACTGGAACCACATAGTGCAGTCCCAACCAAACGCCTCGTACATTCACCGCCATCACATTGTCGAGGTTGGATACATCAGTATCGATAATCGAACCGACCTTGCCCTCTATACCGGCGTTAGCGACAAAGACATCGATGCCACCAAAGGTGTCGACAGTGGCGCGTACCATATTTTCAACTTGATCAGCTTGGGTAACATCGACGGCCACACAGGCGCATTGATCAGAACCCAGTTCGTCGACCAGTGGCTGAGTTGACTCAGTGCCGATATCTGCAAGCATGACTTTGGCGCCTTCGCTGACAAATTTTCTGACTGCCGCCTGACCAATTCCGCCGCCAGCACCTGTGATCAATACCACTTTGTTATCTAATTTCATATTTGTTCCTAGGGTTAATTTTTTTGTCAGATCTTCTACTGCCCGGGTATTTCACCGGCAGCCACCATGGCATCAAACAGCTCTGTGCCCAGTGGATTGCGGCGCAGACAGAGACCGCCGTTAACCTGTAAGTTTTCACCGGTCATAAAGCACTCATCGGAGGCCAGAAACAGCGCAGCGGCGGCTATATCGTCACTGCTGCCAATACGACCCAGTGGATAGCAGCTTTCAAACTCCGCCAACAGCGCGGCGCTTTTTAACGGCTCCGCAGTCATCGGGGTAGGGGTTAAACCGGGGGAAATACTGTTGGCACGAATGCCTTTGGGACCATATTGATTGGCGACACAGCGCACTAGGTGATCGGTGCCAGCCTTGGTGCCCATATAGGCGGCGTGGTCATCGAGCATAATATTGGCGGTGGCTGAGGAGATCTGAATAATTGAGCCACCGGTTGCATCCATAACCTGAATCAGCTTTTGCAGCCACACAAAGGGCCCTTTGAACTGCAGGTCAATCATCTGGTCGAGCTGTTCTTCGGAGTTCTCTGGCAGCGGCACTAACAGGCCCCATCCGGTGCTATTAATGGCCACATCGATAGCGCCGTGGCGTTCAACTACGCTGTCGATCATGGCAAAGATAGAGGCTTTTTTAGAGAAATCGCAGTGTACCCAATCGCCGTCAATCTCTTCGGCGAGCTTGCGCAAAACAGCCTCGTTGCGACCGGAGACAACCACTTTGGCACCCTCGGCGGCAAAGCGACGGGCCATTACCTGACCCATATTATCTTCACCGGCAGCACCGACGATGGAAACGACTTTTCCCGTGAAACGACCCATCAGAAACCCCTCGTAACAGCTATATTTGGTTTTGTTCTAATTATTATTGTTTTTATGCTGCTGTTGAGTCAGTTTGCCTGATAAATCGCAAATTAGCGCTACTGCATTTTACAAAACAGACATGCATGTTTCTTTTTTAAGACTATATTATCAATGGCCGCAAGCTGCAACTGGTTTGTCCTGAATCTGGCGCTGGATGAGCTGCTTTAAGCATTTAATCAAGGGCTTTTAATCGAGAGCTTTTTAGCCTGGGGTTAAAAGGACTATCTAGAGACTGATATTAAGATTGTTGTAATAAGAGAGGGAAAAAAGGGCTGTAACAGTGGGGATTGGGCCTTATAGGGAGTGCATAGGGAGTGTATCGAGAAAATATAAAGAGTGGTGATTAGCAAGGGACTGGAACAAACTAATTAGCGCGGGAGGCCAAGTGCCGCCCGCGCCGGCAGTTACTTTTTCATCAAATCGGCTTCTTTGTAGATATCATGGAGAATCGCGGTCAGATAGGTCATCACTCGCTTAGCTCTGGCATTCTTGCGTGCCGACATATGGCTCAGAGCCATGCCTTTCATCAAAAACTGCACCATATCGTGGGCGCCCTCAAGTCGCGATACATTTTTCCAATGGGGGAAAACCGCTTTAACGGTATTGAGGAACTGTTTTTCAAAGTCTTTTTCTACTGGTTCAATAATCTGTCGCAGCTCAGCGTCAGTTCGCGAGGCGGCAAGCATCTCTTCATAGGCCAAAAATGATGGAAGATTGACATAGCGCCAGGCGGACTCTACAGATTCTCGGATTGCTAAATCGGTCAGCTTACTTTGAGGATCATCGATATCAGACATCAGGTCGCGGTACTCTTGCAGACGCAAGACGTGGAGATAATCAATTACCGCACGCATCACCGAGATCCGTGACGGGAAATGGTGCATCATGGCGCCGCGGGAAACACCGGCATAGTTAGCGATCAGTGCGGTGGTGGTATTGGCATACCCCAATTCGAGAAGACACTGAATGGTCGCCTCGAGAATCGCTGAGCGGGTCATGGCGCTCTTCTCAGCCTGCCATCCTTTTTCATTACGCTGCGGCCGCTTGCTGCTGGTTGCCGCTACTTTTTTAGTTGCGCCCACTTTGTCTTTTGCCGCAGTCATGTAATTTGTCCTTTCAGTTTGATCGTCGTAGACAGCCTAAATACTACAAAAAACCATCAGCTGTCGGTATTTGCGGAGCTTATAGAAAAACCCTCGATATTTCACTACATTGCATAGAAAACAAGCGTAATTGTTTACAAAATCAGTTTTCTTTGATTTTAAACAATCATCTCCACCGCCATTTTTGCCAGCGGCTTTACCAGCTCTCTCATCTGCGCAGCCTTATCACTGGATGCGTTGCCACCCAAAGCACGCTGACCGACACCCTCGAGAATCGCCGCGAAGCGAAACATGCTGAATATCACATAGAAATTCCAATTGGGAATGCTCTCTATACCCATGCGCTGACAGTAGAGGGCAACATAGTCTTCCTCACTGGGAATGCCCAACTTCTGGCGATCAATACCACCCAGTCCAGCCAGCACGCATTCGTTATCGAGACGCAACTGCATGCACTGATAGGCCAGATCCGCATAGGGATGACCCAGTGTCGACAGCTCCCAATCGAGCAGCGCAATGGGCCGCAACTCGGTGGCATGGAACATCATATTGTCTAAACGGAAGTCACCGTGGGCGAGGACTAACTTGCCGTCGTCCTCAGGCGTATTCTCCGGCAGCCATTCGATCAATCTGTCCATATCGGCAATCTGGTCGATTTCCGAGGCCTGGTACTGCTTGGTCCAACGGCCAATCTGGCGGGCGAAATAATTGCCCGGGCGGCCATAATCCTGCAGACCCACTGCCTCTATATCCACTGAGTGCAGGGCCACCAAAACGCGATTCATCTGATCAAAGATTTCACCGCGCTGAGCGTTGCTGATATCCGGCAGCGCCGGATCCCAGAGCACCCTGCCCTGCTTGTATTCCATCAGGTAAAACATGCTGCCGATAATCGAGTCATCTTCACAGAGATGGTAGACCGCAGCCACAGGGACATCTGTATCCGCCAGGGCCGAGAGTACTCTGTATTCTCGATCCACCGCATGAGCAGACTTCAGTAACTCACCCGGGGGCTTGCGGCGCAGCACATAGTCGCCATCGGCGGTGATAATCTTAAAGGTCGGATTCGACTGGCCACCAGCAAACTTCTCAGCCTTTAGGGGCCCCTTGAAACCGCTAACCTGAGACTCTAGATACTGCGCCAGCTTGTCGACATCAAAATCAAAATGTGACTGCATACCTAAGCCTTAGCGCCTGAATAGCGCTCAATAATCTGTTTACCCAGAGCCATCTGATGCACTTCGTCCGGGCCGTCGGCCTGACGACACCAGCGTGCGTAGTTAAACGCCTCGGCCATGCAGTAGTCTTCGGTGAGCC